>JAJYGM010000768.1 GCA_021785095.1 Actinomycetes bacterium | reverse complement strand
CCACGGACCGGGGCCTGCGAACAGGGTCTGCGGCATCTCTGCGGACAAGACTTCCACCCACTGGCCCGGTCCGGTCTCCAGGACGCAACACGACACCGATGGTAGGTGCGGACCGGGGGCCAGGGCCAGGCGAAGTCCGAGCTTCCGCAGGCCGCCGGGACGTTCGCGTCGCGCGGACAACGCGAAGAAGCCGGATCACAAGAAGTTGCCGGAGCGGCCCGTCCCCGTCGTCGCAGCCGTATTGGCGAGCTCGTCGACGACGTCGTTCCAACGGTCGCCCGAGTGCCCCTTCACCCACTCGAAGCGCACGCGGTTCGCCGGGTCGAGCGCCATCGAGAGCAGCGGCTCCCAAAGGTCACGGTTGGCGACCGGCTTCCCCTGCGAGTTGCGCCAGCCTCGCCGCTGCCAGCCCACCCACCAACGCTGGACGAAGCAGTTCACGACGTAGGTGGAGTCGCTCCGCACCACTATGCCCTCTGCACCCGACCCCGGGCCCAGTGCCTCGAGCGCGCGGAGCGGCGCGGTGATCTCCATTCTCTGGTTCGTCGTCATGGGGTCCACGCCGCTCTCGTAGCGCCCCTCGGGCACGATCCACGCCCAGCCGCCGGGCCCTGGGTTGCCGAGGCAGGAGCCATCCGTGTACACGGTGATCACGTCGAGGTGGTCTACACCCTCGGCGCGGCGCGCCGAGGAGACCCGCCCGGTACCGTGTAGCCGTGCTCTTCGACGGGGTGTCCCATCAGGTTCCGGACATCGACTCGCAGGAGACGGCCGAATGGCTCGACTCGTTCGACGCCGTCGTGAGCACCCGGGGCCGGCCGAGGGCTCGCTTCTTGCTCATGAAGCTCCTCGAGCGCGCCCGGACGCTCCAGGTCGACTTCCCCTCGACGGTGTCGACGCCTTACGTGAACACGATCCCGGCGGACGAGGAGCCGTGGTTCCCAGGTGACGAGTACCTCGAGCGACGGATCCGCGCCTACATCCGCTGGAACGCTGCAGCAATGGTGATCCGGGCGAACATGCGCACCGACGGCATCGGCGGCCACCTGTCCACCTACGCGAGCTCCGCCGCCCTCTACGAGGTCGGCTTCAACCACTTCTTCCGGGGCAAGGACGACGGTGGCGCCGGCGACCAGGTATACGTGCAGGGCCACGCCTCGCCTGGCATGTACGCCAGGGCCTTCGTCGAAGGCCGCCTCGCCGAGCGCGACCTCGACAACTTCCGCCACGAAGTCGGCGGGGGCCTCCCGAGCTACCCGCACCCTCGCTCGCTGCCCGACTTCTGGGAGTTCCCCACCGTGTCGATGGGCCTGGGCCCGATCGACGCGATCTACCAAGCACACGTGAACCGCTACTTGCACCATCGCGAGCTCGTGGACACGAGCGCGAGCAGGGTGTGGTGCTTCGTCGGCGACGGGGAGATGGACGAGCCCGAGTCGATCGGCGCGCTGGGGGTCGCCGGACGTGAGCACCTCGACAATCTGATCTTCGTCGTCAACTGCAATCTCCAGCGACTCGACGGACCTGTACGGGGCAACGGCAAGATCATCCAAGAGCTCGAGGCGCTCTTTCGCGGTGCCGGATGGAACGTCATCAAGGTCATCTGGGGATCGCGCTGGGACGAGCTGCTCGCCCGCGACGTCGACGGGGTGCTGCTCGACAAGATGAACACGACGGTGGACGGCGAGTTCCAGAAGTACGCCGTCGAGTCCGGTGCCTACATCCGAGAGCACTTCTTCGGACCCGACCCGCTCCTGCGCAAGCTGGTCGAGCACCTGAGCGACGACGAGCTGCGCACCCTCCCCCGGGGCGGGCACGACTACCGGAAGCTCTACGCCGCCTACAAGCTCGCCACCGAGCAGCGGGGAGCGCCCACGGCCATCCTGGCCAAGACGATCAAGGGCTGGACGCTCGGACCGCAGATCGAAGCGCGCAACGCGACGCACCAGATCAAGAAGATGACCCGGGACCAGTTGCGGGCGCTGCGCGACCGCCTCCACCTGTCCGAGGAGATCCCCGACGAGGCGCTCGACAACGACGCCCCGCCGTACTACCGGCCGCCCGAAGGATCCGAGGCATTCGAGTACCTGACGGCCCGACGCAGGATGCTCGGCGGGGCCTTGCCCCGCCGCGTCGTGCGACCGGCCAAGGTCGTGCTGCCCAATCCGAAGGTGTTCGCGGACCTCATGGCGGGCTCTGGCAGCCAGGCCGTGTCGACGACGATGGCCTTCTCCCGACTGCTGCGCAACCTCGTGCGAGATCCGGACTTCGGGCAACTGGTCGCGCCCATCGTCTCTGACGAAGCCCGCACCTTCGGGCTCGAGCCCATCATCGCCGAAGCCCACATCTACGCCCCGGGCGGTCAGCGATACGTCCCGGTCGACGCCGACCTGCCTCTCAAGTACGCGGAGAGCGCCTCAGGACAGCTCCTGCAGGAGGGCATCACCGAGGCGGGCGCCACGGCGGCGTTCAGCGCGCTCGCCACCTCGTACTCCACGTGGGGACGCCCGATGCTCCCGGTGTTCCTGTTCTATTCGATGTTCGGCTTCCAGCGCGTGGGCGACCTCCTCTGGGCGCTCGGAGACATGCGCGGCCGCGGGATCCTCGCGGGTTGCACCGCCGGACGGACGACGCTGCTCGGCGAGGGTCTCCAGCACGACGACGGCCATTCGCCCCTCCTGGCGAGCACGAACCCCGCGGCCGTCGTGTACGACCCTGCCTTCGCGTACGAGGTCGCCGTCATCGTCGAGGACGCCATCCGCCGCATGCTGGGCGAGGCCCCCGAGGACAGGTTCTGGTACCTCACCTTGTACAACGAGAACTACGCGATGCCGCCTCTTCCCGAAGGTGCCGAGGGCGAGGCCGTCCGTGCGGGCATCCTGAGAGGCATCTACCGTTACGAGGGTCCCGCCGAGGTCGCCGGCGGATCTGGCGGATCTGGCGTATCCGACCAAAGAGACGTCGGGCGATCGGCTCCCCGCACCTCTATCTGCTTCTCGGGCCCGATGTGGCAGGTGGCCACCGAGGCGCGGCGCCTCCTCGCAGAGGAATGGGGCGTCGTCGCAGACACGTGGTCGGCCACGTCGTGGGCGACGCTGCGCAACGACGCGCTCCTT
>JAJYGM010000827.1 GCA_021785095.1 Actinomycetes bacterium | reverse complement strand
TGACGGCCCCGAGCGGCTCCGGCACCGTCTATGTGACGGTGACGACTGCCGGTGGGACCTCTGCCAAGACGACCGCCGACCGCTTCAGTTACATCTGACAGCGCTGGCACCGAGGATGCTGCCCGACGACGCCTCGGTGATGCCTGCAACGCCTCGCCCGATCATGGACTCCGTCGTGCGGTCGGTCTGCGGCCGGCCGGACGGCGGCGGGGTGCGGGCGTTCATCATCGACTGGGCGCAGCTCGGCTGACGAACCCCGCTCCGCCGGAGCAGCTTCGGCGTTGCGTGCAGGTGACCGCCTCCCTCTCGGCCTCTTCGCTCTCGGCCTCGAGCGGAGGTGGCGATGGCGTGGCGTGGCTGTGTGATGTGAACCAAGGACGCAGCTTCTCCAGGGCGCTCCGTCAGCCGGCCACTTGTGCGACCGACCGAGCCGAGCCTTGCGCACAGACCGGCTCGCTAGTCGTGCGTACCCGGCTCGTGCTCACCGTGCCGGGCAGCTTCGAGCTGGAAGGTGGAGTGCTCGACGTCGAAGTGATCCGTGAGGCAGAGCTGGAGGCGGTCGAGCACGGTCGCAGCCGATCCGTCTCGAAGGCACGCGTCCGTGACGACCACGTGCGCCGTCAGAGCCGGCAGGTCGGAGGTGAGCGTCCAGGCGTGCAGGTCGTGCACGGCCACGACCTCGGGAAGTTCGTGGATGTGGCGACGCACCTCGTCGAGATCGACGGACTCGGGCGTCCCCTCGAGGAGGATGCGACCGGACGCCCTGAGCAAGCCCCAACCGGCGCGGAAGACGAGGACCACGACGGCGAGCGCCGCGATCGGATCGGCTCGGTTCCATCCCGAGAGAAGGATGACGAGCCCGGCGACCGCAGTCGCCCCGATCCCGTAGAGATCGGTGAGGATGTGCTGAAAGGCTCCCTCCACGTTGAGAGATCTCCGGTTCCCCTTCGCCAAGACGAAGGTTGCCGTGAGATTGGCGACGACGCCCACGCCGGCGACGATCATCATGAGCCCGCCTTGCACAACTGAGGGCTCGACGAGGCGTTGGATCGCCTCCACGAGCAGGAGGAGTCCGACGGCGACGAGGGTGACGCCGTTGGCGGCCGCCGAGAGGATCTCCGCTCGCTTCAGCCCGAACGACATGGTGGCCGACGACGGCCGCGAAGCAAGGCGCATGGCCCACATCGCCCCCGCGAGGGCTCCGGCATCTGTGAGCATGTGCCCCGCGTCAGCCAACAGCGCAAGGGAGTGGGCGAAGAAGGCTATGACGACTTCAGCGGCCATGTAGCAGAGGATGATCCCGAGCGCGATGGCCAGATATCGCCGGTCAGGGGACGCTGCGGCGGCGTGCTCGCCGTTCCCCGCACCATCGCGCGCTTGGGTCACGGCACGATCGACCGCGACGAAAAGTGCACGATCCGCGCTTTTGGAACGGCGACTCGCACCGCGTCCTCGACGGCTCGGCCGAGGTGGTCGCTCGCAGTGACCGTCGTCTCCGGGTCGACATAGCCCTCCACTTCGATGAGGAGGCTGCGGCCCATCCATCGCCCCCGTACGTGCGCGTGCTCGATCCCCGAGACGGTGCAGGCGGCAGCGGCCGCGGTGGTGAGGACACCGACCTCGACGCCATCCATCAGGTGGTGGAGCAAGTCTTTCGTGACGTCGTAGCCGACATGGCAGATGAAGAGGGTGACGACGATGCCGGCGATGCCGTCCGCCCAGGACAAGCCGAGGGCGACACCGATGAGCCCGAGCATGGCCCCGGCCGACGAGAGGGCGTCGAGCCAGGAGTGCCGGGCGTCCGCGACCAGGGTCGCCGACTGGATCCGCCGCCCGATGCCGAGTTTGTAGCGGGCGACGACCTGGTTGCCGATGATGCCGACGGCGGCGGCAGCGATGCCGACAGCGATGTGGCTCGTCGTCCCGTGCTCGATGAGCTTGCGGACGCTCACGAAGCCGGCGAAGGCAGCACTCATCCAGATGACGAGAGCGACCCCGAGCCCGGCGAGGTCCTCGGCGCGCTCCCATCCGTAGGGGTGGGTGCTCGAAGCCGGCCGCTTCGATATCCGAAGGCCGATGAACACAGCGAGCGAGGTGCTCACATCCGAGAGGTTGTGCAAGGCATCGCCGAGAAGTCCTACCGAGCCGCTCAGCACGGCGATCGCCAGCTCCACGAATCCGGTCGCAGCCAGCCCGGCGGCCGAGACTGCGATCGCCTTGTTCGCAGCCCTGCGGTCGGCGGAGTCGCTCGAGTGCCGAACGGGTGGGAAGCAATCCCAGCTCTCTTGGTCGGCGAGGCGGTGCATCTCTACGCCTCCCCCCTCGCGCCGAGCGGCGCCTCGTGCGGCTCGTCGTCATGGCTGATCGCGCCCGCGAGGTGGTCGGCGTGGAAGAGAGCCTGTTCGGCGAGCCGCCGCACGTGGACGCTCTCGGCCGCGTAGAAGGCTCTCGTTCCCTCCCGGCGGACGGTGACGAGGTGAGCCAGGCGTAGCTTCGCCAGGTGCTGGGAGACCCCGGCAGCGTTGACCCGCAGGTGGTGCGCGAGCTCGTTGACAGAGTGCTCCCCGTGGAGGAGTGCCCAGATGATCTGGAGCCGCGTGCGGTCGGCGAGGAGCTTCAGCGTCTCGACGGCGAGCTCGAGCTGCTCGTCCGTTGGATCCTGTCGCACTATCTGCGTAGCCACGCAGCTAAGCGTAGAGCTGGAGAGCGCTCCCCAGGCGGGCCTCCGGCCGGATCTCGCCATGCCGGAGGGCGATGGTGCAGTCTGTCCTCGTGGTCGACGCCCTCTTCGCGCTTCCGAGACTCGCCGGTATCTACGACGCGCTCGACCCGGACCGCAGCGACCTCGACCCCTACCTGGACATGGCTGACGAGCTCGGGGCGTCGACAGTGCTCGACCTTGGCTGCGGTACCGGCACGTTTGCGTGCCTCCTCGCGCAACGGGGCAAGCTCGTCATCGGTGTCGACCCGGCCGCTGCCTCCCTGGAGGTCGCCCGCCGCAAGCCAGGGGCTGAGAACGTGCGCTGGGTGCTCGGCGACGCCGGCACCGTGTCGCAGCTCGGGGTCGACCTCGTGACGATGACCGGGAACGTCGCCCAGGTCTTCGTGGCGGAAGAGGAGTGGCGGGCGAACCTGGAGTCGATCTACGCGGCGCTTCGTCCTGGCGGCCGGCTCGTGTTCGAGAGTCGCGAGCCGGCGAGGGAGGCGTGGCGGGACTGGACGGCGGAGCGCACCTACCAGAAGGTCGACATACCGGGTGTCGGTGGCGTCGAGACCTGGATCGAGCTGACCAGGGTCGCCCTACCCCTCGTCTCGTTCCGAGCGTTGTATGTCTTCGCCTCCGACGGCGTCACGTTGACCTCCCACTCGACGCTTCGGTTCCGCGACCGCAACGAGATCAGCGAGTCGCTCGCCACAGCCGCGTACGTGCTGGAAGACGTGCGCGACGCTCCCGATCGACCCGGGCTCGAGATGGTCTTCGTGGCCTCGAAGCCTTTGCGGGCCGACTGAACCGAGGGCTGCGAGATCTCGCGCTCGATTCCAACCGGCGGCAGGGACGAAAAGAGAGCCAGGTTCGCGGGACCTGCCCGTCAGCCCCCAAAGGAGGCCATCTCGGCCTCGAACGGGTCGAGCCCCATCGGACCGAGGCCGAGGGCGTGGGCGTGCCATGCCTTGAGGTCGAAGGCATCGCCGAGGCGCCTCCGGGCGTCGTCACGCGAGCGCAGCCACACCCGCTCGCCGACCTTGTAGGAGATCGCCTGGCCGGGGACGCCCAGATACCTGTCCACCTCGGACTCGGCCTTGTCCTGCTCGAGAAGAGCCCGCTCGACGAGTAGCGCGACTGCCATGCCGGCGTCCCACACACGCCCGCCGGCGTTGCCGAGCGAGCCCAGCGTGCCGATGTCCTCGGGCGCCGGCAGGCCAAGGTGCATGCCGATGTCGACGACGATACGGGCTGCACGAAGCGCCTGGCCGGAGAGATATCCGAGCTCGTCACCGGGGTCCGAGAAGGCTCCGATCTCGTCCATCAGCCGCTCGGCGTAAAGCGCCCAGCCCTCTCCGTACCCCGACACGAAACCCTCGACCCGCTGAAACCGAGACAACCGCTCCCGCCCGAGCACTGCTGTGGCCACTTGGAGGTGGTGACCTGGGATCGACTCGTGGTACCAGGTCGAGACTTCCCGCCAGATCGGGAATCGGTCGTGACCGAGGGTCGGGAACCAGGTGATCCCCGGTCGGCTCAAGTCCTCGCTCGGCCCGGTGTAGTACGCCGCCCCGGCTGACCCCTCTGGCGCGATCCGGACCTCGCAGGTACGGATGCGCTCGTCGATGTCGAAGTGCACTCCGTCGAGGAGCTCGATCGCACCGTCCACGATCGATCGCAGGCGCTGCACGAGAGCGTCGGTGCCCTCGATCACGCGCGAGTCGTCGGCGTCCAACGCATCCGCGATGCCGGCGAGCGTCTCGGCCGCGGGCGCAACCTGTTCGCAGATAGCCCACATCCGCTGGTTGAGGCGCTTCAGGTCCTCCCAGCCCCAGTGGTAGGTCTCCTCGAGGTCGAGGTTCGCTCCCGTGTAGTAGCCCGACCAAGCCTGGTAGCGCTCTTCGCCCACGGGATCCTCGGCGGCGGCTCGGAGCGCGTGGACCCCTCGCATCCACTGAGCGAGCTCGGCACAGGCACCCTCGGCATCGGCCGCAGCCTCGGTCATCCCGCTCTCTGCCGGGTCCACGCCGCACGAGGCGGCGAGGCGCTCGGCGAGTCTCGTGAAGCCGCCGGCGGAATAGGCGTCGAGCTGGCTCGCCACGCCGAGGCTCTGGCGCCTGGCAGGCACGATGCCTCTCGAGGAGTCTTCGTCGAGGGCACCCTGCCAGCTAGCGAGCGCCGTCCGGACCGCGCTCAACCGGGAGCGGATCCGCTCGGCATGCTGGCGGGTGGTGGCAGGCTGCATCTCGAAGATGCGCCGGATCTCCGACGCCGGCGAGCGCAGCACCGAAATGGTGCGACGGACCTCCCCGGACTCGCTGAGCGCAAGCTGGCGCGTGAGGCGTTCGGTCATCATCGCCTTGCCGATGCGGTCGATCTCGTCGGTCGGCTGGATGCCCGCCAGACGCTGGAGCGTGCTGGCGATGTGCTCGGTCTTCATGCCGGCGTGCTCGATCGAGTAGTCGTCGAGCTGGTCGTCGTAAAGGTCGAGCCCGATCCGCGTGGCGTTCATCGGGCTGAGCTCGCAGGTCTCGTCGACGTACGCGCTGGCGAAGGCGAAGAGCTCTGAACGGTGGTCGGTCTGTTGTGACGTCTCTGGCAACGCAGATCCCCCTCGCGTCCGGCGGATGACGGAGAGACCCTAGGGCACGTCGAGTGCTCACGGCTCTCGCAGTTCGACCGTGCCGATGCCACGCAGCGCAGCACGAGCGACACGCTGCGTGCCGACATGGCGGTTGAACGGACGGAGGCGACACCGCCATTTGTACCGACATTGTTATCCTGCCGGTGTGGGCAGGTCCGGAACCGAAGCATGCTCGGCGGCAGCCGGAGGAGTCGGATCTCCCGATGGAGGACACGGTTGGCCGCGCATTTCGTGACCCGGCGCAGATGGATGTGGGTTACCGGCGTTGTGGTCGTGCTTGCGGCTGGTGGCGCCGCCTCGTATGTGTCTCTTCGAGGGAGCCCAGCTCCTGCCGCGGCCCGCACGTCCCCGCACCCGGGGCGGACGACGACCTCTTCGTCAGCCGGGAGCGGCACGCTTCACCGCCAGGCTCGCCTGAGGGTCGTCTCGATCACGCCCCGGAACCGCTCGGCTGGTGTCGGCGGCTCGGCACCGATCTCGATCACGTTCTCCGAGCCGATCTCGGGAACGTCGCCGCAGCCGACCCTCAACCCGAGTGTGCCGGGCAGCTGGCATGTCGCCGGCGGGAGCACTCTCGTCTTCACGCCGACCGAACCGTTCATCCCGCTCAGCCAAGTGACGCTCTCGATCCCGGGTGGTGCCAAGGGGCCGGCCGGCACTCAGGGCGCCAGGTTGCGTCACGGTGTCGTCGACAACTTCACCATCGCCGACGGATCGACCCTCCGGCTCCAGCAGATGCTGTCGATCCTCGACTACTCGCCTCTCGCGTGGAGCCCGGCAAGCAGCCCCATCGCCGCCACCGACACCCAGGCGCAGCTCGAAGCCCTGTACTCACCACCCGCGGGCGCTTTCTCGTGGCGCAATTCCGGCTGGCCGTCCCAGCTTCGAGCGATCTGGCAGCCGGGCCGGTACAACGTGTTCACCCGTGGACTGGTCATGTCATTCCAGGCGGACCACGGCCTGACGGTGAACGGCACCCCGAACGCTGCACTGTGGGTCGAGCTTCTTCGGGCGGTCGCCACCGGCGTCCTGAACAGCGGCGGGTACAACTACGCAATCGGCCAGAAGGTGCCGCCGCAGTCCCTCACGATCTGGCACAACGGCTCGGTCGTGTTCCACAGCGCCGCTAACACGGGTATCCCACAGTCGCCGACCCCATCCGGCACCTTTCCCGTCTACGCCCGCTATCGGAACGAGATCATGCGCGGAACCAACCCGAATGGCACGTCCTATGCCGACCCGGTGCAGTACGTGGCGTACTTCTACGACGGTGATGCCGTCCACTACTTCCCGCGGGCGGACTACGGCGTCCCACAGAGCCTCGGTTGCATCGAGCTGCCTCTCGCGGCCGCCGCCGCCGCCTGGCCATACCTCGCATACGGCACACTCGTGACCGTCCTCAACTGAGCATGCGCAGACGTCGCCGATCTCGCAGGCACTACCGCGGCCGGGATCACGGGGGACCCAGACGGGTGCTGCGCGTCAGCGCCCTTGTCGTGGGGCTGCTCGTGTTGGCGTGCGTCGGATGGGTGTCTGCCGCGCTCGTGCAGTCCCTGCCGGCACCGAAGCTTGCCGTCGCCCTCCACCGCGAGACGACCGTGCCGGGCAAGCCGCTCGCGCTCACCGTGCCAGGAGGCGTCGAGGCGGCTGTCGCCGTCGAAGGAGTAGGACTGATGGCGACACGTGGCGCCGAGCGGGCCACGCCGATCGCCAGTCTCACGAAGATGATGTCGGCGCTGGTCGTGCTGCACGACCACCCGCTCGCTGCGGGCGCGAGTGGGCCCGAGATCACGATCACGCCCGGTGACGTGGCCACCTATCTCAAAGAGCGCCACCAGGGCGACTCGGTCGTCCCGGTGCGCGCAGGAGAGCAGCTGAGCGAGCTGCAGGCGCTCGAGGGGGCCCTCATCCCGTCTGGCGACAACATCGTCCAGCTGCTCGCGGTCTGGGACGCCGGGAGCATCGGAGCCTTCACCACGAAGATGAACGCCTTCGCACGCTCGCTCGGGCTCGGCCACACGCACTATGCCGGCCCGAGCGGAGTCAATCCCGCGACCGTGTCCACCGCGACCGACCAGCTGCAAGTCGCCGAGACCGCGATGCGCGACCGGGTCTTCGCCAAGATCGTCTCGATGCCCCAAGTCGTCCTTCCCGTCGCCGGCGTTCAGTACAACGTCGACTCGGACCTCGGAAGCGACGGGATCGACGGGATCAAGACGGGCTGGATCCCGCAAGGTGGGGCGTCGTTCGTCTTCTCGGCCGTCGAGAAGCTCGCGGGCCGGCAGGTGAGGGTCATCGGGGACGTGATCGGTGAGCAAGGCTCGTCACCACTCCCGACGGCGCTCGCGGCCGCTCGTCAGATCGTGCTCGCAGCCAAGAGCACGCTCAGGATCTTCCGCTTTCCCGCGGGAACGAGGGTGGGGACCGTCTCGGCGCCCTATGGGCGGCCGGTGCCAGTCCTCTCGACTACGCCGGTCACCTTCGTCGCGTGGAGCGGCGCACAGGTGCGGATCACGCTCGACAATTCCGCCCGCCTTCCGAACAGCCTGCGAGCAGGCTCGTCTGTCGGCAGGCTCACACTTGGGCTCGGCGCAGTACGGGCCACGACGGGGCTGCGGGCGGTGAGCGGGCTGCAGGCTCCTTCATTCAGCTGGCGCCTCGAGCACCCCTAGGAGGCTCACTGACAACGCCAATCGGGACTCCACATGTGCGCTCCCCACGGCTGCGGCGTCAATCCCGTGCAGCCATCAGGCGACGGCGGACCGTCGCCGCCGGGGCGCTCGTCGCAGCCATCAGCGGTCTGGCATTCCTCCTGTCCGGAGGGGCCAACGCGGCCGGACGCTCGCCGCAACCGGCGCGCGCGCCGCGCTCCGGATCCGCCAGCAGCCGTGGCGGCCGTTGGACCGCGGCCTCCTGGATCGCGTCTCTCGAGCGACATGTGCGCAACGAGCCCGGTCATCTCCAACCAGGTTCGAACCCGGCCGTGCTCCCAGGGCCGGTGCTGATCGCCGACCGCAACAACTCCCGTCTCCTCCTCGTCGATCCGAAGGGCAGGATCCTCTGGAGCTTCCCGGGGCACGGCGCCCTGCGTCCCGGGCAGAGCTTCCTCTCGCCCGATGACGCGTTCTTCTCTCCGGGCGGGAACCACATCATGATCACGCAGGAGTCCGAGGCGGTCATAACGGAGATCGCACTCCCGTCGGGGCACATCGTCTGGCGCTACGGGCACCCTGGCGCGCCAGGGCCCCAGCTCGGTCACCTGCACAACCCCGACGACGCGATGGCCTTGCCGAACGGGAACGTGATCGGCGCCGACATCATGAACTGCCGTCTCCTCTACCTCTCGAAGACCTCGATCGTCCCCCTCCACATCTACGGCGAGACCGATCCGTACTGCTACCACCAGCCCCCGCTTCGTTTCGGAAGCCCGAACGGCATGTTCCCGATGACCAACGGCAACTGGCTCGTGACAGAGATCAACGGGGACTGGGTGGACGAGATGACCCCGGCCGGCAAGATCCTCTGGTCGATCCACCCGCCCGGCATCACGTATCCGTCGGACACGAACGAGGTGCGGCCGGGGGTGTTCATCACGGCCTCGTACACCAAACCCGGAGTCGTGGAGGAGTTCAACCAGCAGGGCCGGTTGCTCTGGCGCTATGCGCCGACCGGCAAGGCAGCCCTCGACGAGCCCTCCCTCGCTCTTCCCCTGCCGAACGGGGATGTGATCCTGAACGACGACTGGAACGACAGGGTCATCGTGGTCGATCCCCATACGGACAAGGTCGTGTGGCAGTACGGCGTGACGGGCGTCTCAGGATCGAAGCCGGGCTACCTGTACAAGCCCGACGGCATCGATCTCGCCCCGCCGTATTCGCTCGACATCACCCACAGGACCACGATGGGCATCCCACCGTTCCCTCCGTCAACGTCCGGCTGAGGGCTCGCCAGAGACAGCCGGCAGGTCACGCTTGCTCCCGCCCTGAAAGGGGGTAAGCACCTAAGGTCGGCGCGATGGACACGGAGGACGGTGCGATGAACCGACACACCCCATTCTCCCGGCGTCACTTCCTCACCTTGGCAGCCGGTGCCGCCTCTGCCTCCACGCTCGGCGGCTGCTCCGTAGCCGGCTCGAGCCCGCGATCGTCGGTGAGCAGCAAGCCGGGGCCCCGTCTGTCACCGCTGCTGAAGCCTGCTCCGGCTCCGGCGGATGTGATGTCGTTCGTGTCCCGGCCGGACCTGAAGCCGGTAGCGATCGCAGCCTCGGGTGCCGAGCAGTTCGCCGGCATCGCCGGCGTTCCCCGCTACGTCTTCCTGGCTCCAGCGAACCTCGGCGCCTCGCCCGTCGACCTGCCCGGCGGAGCCCAGCCCGGCCCGATGATCGTCGATCTCCGCGGCGACCTCGTTTGGTTCCGCCCCTCTCCCCAACACGCCATCTTCAACTTCACGCCTCAGACTTACCGGGGACGGCCTGTCGTCAGCTGGTGGTCGGGAACCAACCTGCCGACCTTCGGCGAAGGGAGCTATGTCGTCGCTGACAGCAGCTACTCGACGGTCGCCACCGTCTCCGGAGCCGACGGGCTCCAGGGGGACCTGCACGAGTTCGTGATCACCCCGCAGGACACGGCGTTGTTCACGTCCTACCAGCAGGGATCCTCCGGCGGAGTGTCGCTCGAGGACGGGATCGCCTTCGAGGTCGACATCGCCTCGGGGGACGTCGTGTTCGCCTGGCGGTCGCTCGATCCCGGTCACGTCGCAGTCTCGGAGACCTACCTCCCTCCTCCGAAGAGCGGCGCGTGGGACTACTTCCACATCAACTCGATATCGCTGTGGCCAGGCGCGGAGCGAGACCTCCTCATCTCTGCTCGGAACACCTGTGCCGTCTATCGCGTGGCTCGATCGACTGGCGCGATCGTGTGGCGCCTCGGAGGAAAGCGGTCGGACTTCAAGATGACGGACAGGACCCGTTTCTGGTGGCAGCACGACGCGCGCCCGCTCAGCGACGGCTCCGGCGTCAGCCTGTTCGACGACGCCTCCCTCCCGCCGGAGCGATCGAAGGGCGATCCGCAGTCGCGTGGGATCGTCCTCGAGTTCGGTCCTCGTAAGGGGGAGCTGAGGCTTGCCCGCGAGTACCTCCACTCAGACACGAAGACCGCCGGCAACGAGGCCGGTTTCATGGGCAACGTGCAGCTGCTGGCAAACGGGTCGTGCTTCGTGGGTTGGGGCGGGCAGATCCCCTACTTCTCCGGCTACGGCCGCCCGTCGGCCGGCGCCGTCCATCCCCCGCTGCTGTTCGACGGGCGGCTTCCTGCCAAGACCTTCAGCTATCGGGCCTACACAGCAGACTGGGTGGGAGACCCTCCGCTGAGCGAGCTTGCCGTCGTCGTCCGCCCGGCACCGGCCGGATCGTCCGACGCCTGGCACGCCTATGCGAGCTGGAATGGCTCAACCGAGGTGGAGTCGTGGAAGGTCTCGGCGGGGAAGTCGCCACACGATCTGTCCAGTGACCACGTGGCTGCTCGCCGCGGGTTCGAGACGGCCATCCCCATCACGGTCGGGGGCAGCTCGGGGTCGAGCCCGCCCTTCGTCCACGTGCAAGCGCTCGACCACAGCGGGAAGGTGCTCGGGTCCTCGCAGGTGGTGCAGGCTCAGGTGCCGTAGGCACCCGCGTGTCCGGTCCCGCCGGCCCCGCCACCAGGCGGTGGCAGAACCGGCGGGGGCCGGCAAACGGTTCCGGCCAAGTCCGGCAAAGGGCGGGGGTCAGCCGAGGCGGACTGGAGCGATCCTCCCGAACCAGGTGTCGAGGACTGCCACCGATGCCGGTGCCCGGTGCGCCACCGCGGTACCGAAAGGCCGGGTCGCAGAGCCGAACACCCAGGTCTTGAGGAAGGTCCACGGGATGGTCTCGTTGTGCCCGCGGCAACCGAGGTCTGTGCCCTTCGTGTTCAGGATCTGAGCCTTGTCACGGATGACGATCGTGACGCCGTTCAGCTCGAGGGTGATCCGCGGGATGAAGCCGTCGTTCGAGCCGCGGAACTGGCAGCCGCCCGGCACCGTGTCGGAGGTGTCGAAGTTGTCCCCCGCCGTGAAGTCCGACAACCTCCCCACGCGGCATGTCTTCTGTGACAGTTGGGGCGACGTGCCCTTCGTCTCGGTGAGGACGATGGCGCCGAACGTGGAGCCGACCCTGCCCGGGATCTTGAGATTGCTCGCCCACGGTGTGAAGGTGCAGCCACCGATCACCACCTTGGCGCTCGAGAGCGTCAGCGGCCTGGTGAGGAAGTTCCTGATGAGAATGGCGCCACCGTCGTAGAGGTGGTTGCCGTTGGCGCAGTAGTCGTTCGGACAGCCCACGAAGCGGGTGTTCGGCGATCCGTACCACGGACCACCCGGCGTGTGGTTTCCCGCCGTTCGCAGGCCGTCGGCATACCCGAGGAAGACCTTCACGATCGCCTTCACGACGACGCTTGCCGAAGCCTTCACCGGCTTCCGGGCGTTCTTCGCAGAAGCCGTGGCCGTGTTGTGGTACGTGCCGGCGCTCTCACCGCTCGTGCCGCTCCTCACATGCACCGACACACCGGCACCTGGAGCGAGGCTGCCGAAGGAGCACGACAGCTTCTGCTTCGGTGCCGTCCCGGTGATCTTGCAGCTTCCCGGGCCGCTGTACGACGGGCTGATCCTCCACTTCACGCCGGGGCGACCCGGCAGCGGGTCGGACAACGTGACATGTGCGGCCGTCCCAGTGCCGGACGCAGACGAGTTCCACACGTGGACCCTGAACCCGATGGGTGACCCAGCAGTGACGGTCGCGCGATCGGCCGTCTTCCTGATCGACAGGTGCGGCGGGAGGACGACGGTCCTCGCGGACGCCTGCACCGAGCCGACGTTGGACGCCGAGGCGGTGGCCGTGTTGGCAAAGGTGCCCGCGCTCGCCGCGGTCGTCGCGCTGGAGACGTGGACGGTGACAGACGCTCCTGGCGCCATGTCCCCGAACGAGCAGGACAGCGTCTGTGATGGGGCGCTGCCGTTCACCACACACGTTCCCTCACCCGTGTAGGCGGGCTTGATCGACCAGTTCACCCCAGATCCGCTCGGCAACGGGTCAGTCAAGGTGACGTCGCTCGCTGTCCCGGTACCTGCGGCCGAGGAGTTGGACACCGTCATCCTGAAGCCGATCCGGGAGCCGGTGCTCACGCTTGCGGCATCAGCCGTCTTCCTGAGCGACAACGCCGGCGCGAGGACCGCTGTGGTGGCGGACGCCTGCACCGAGTTGATGGCGTTGGTTGCACTCGCGGTGGCAGTGTTCGTATAGCTGCCTGCGCTCGACGCTCCCGTCGGACTTGTGATCTGCACGGACGCGCTGGCACCCGGGGCCATGTCCCCGAACGAGCAGGAGAGAGTCTGTGTCGGGACGCTGCCGTCTATCTCGCAGGTGCCGGGACCGCTGTAGGCGGGCGAGATCGACCAGTCGATGCCACTGCCGCCGGGGAGCGGGTCCGAGAGGGTCACGCCGGTGGCCGTGCCGGTGCCTGCCGCCGAGGAGTTCGCCACCGTCACCGTGTAGCCGATCGGCGAGCCGGTGCTCACGCTCGGGTCATCAGCGGTCTTCGTGATCGACAGCGCGGGCGCCAGCACCGAGGTGGTGGCGGAGGCCTGCACCGAGCTGGCGTTGGAGCCCGAGGCGGTGGCGGTGTTGGCGTAGGTGCCGGCGCTCTCGGCCGTCGTCGCGCTCGACACGTGGACGGTGGCCGATGACCCCGCCGCCATGTCGCCGAAGGAACATGACAGGGTCTGTGATGGGGCGCTGCCGCCCACTAAGCACGTGCCCGGCCCGCTGTAGGCGGGCGAGATCGACCAGTCGACGCCACTGCCGCCGGGGAGCGGGTCCGAGAGGCTGGCGCTCGTGACGGTGGCGCCCGAGGCGGCCGCTCCCACGGTGATCGTGAAGCCGATCGGCGAGCCCGCGCTCACGCTTGCAGCATCAGCTGTCTTCGTGATCGTGAGTTGCGGTCCCGCAGGAGGAGCGCAGTCGAGCGTGGCGGTCCACTGCTTCTGTTGGATCGAATTGTCGGCGTTCGTCGCCGGGTCGTACTTGCGGGCCGGCCCGGGGCTACCCTGCGACCCCCCGAGGTCGTAGTTGTTCACACAGATCTCGGAGGGCACATCGCTCGGCGACGGGTACGTCGCCGTTGCGGTGTAGGTACCGCTGAAGGCGGCCGTCGAACCCGTCCCCTGCGCGCTGCTGCAGAAGGACGGTGTGAAGATCTCCTGGCCGTTCATGTACTGGCCGACGTAGAAGTACTGACCAGCGTCGGGACCGCCCGAGGGGAACTGCACGTTCCCGGTCGGTGCCATCGAGCCGATCGACACCGGATTGCCGTTCTCGCCCTCGTCGGTCGTGACGACTTCCGTGGCGTTGGTGATGGTCGCGTTGTCGGAAGGAGCCGTGCTCGAGCCGACGCCCCACCATCCGATCTCCCAACCGGTACCGTAGCGTTGGTTGCACTGCATACCCGCCGGCCAGATCCAGTTGCCGCTGACCGTGACTGTCTCGGTGCCGTCGGAGTTGACCACGCCGACGACGTGGATCGACGTCGGGTTCGAGGTGTTGGCGAGCGCCGGAGTCGTCATGGCGACGAGCAAGGCGGAGGTTGCCCCGGCCCCAACGGCGGTGCGCCAGCTCCATCGCCGAGCCCGATGCCAGGGACGGATGGCTTTGGATGCGCCCGTGCTTGGACGCCGCTTACTGTGGAACACGTCAGACTCCCCTCGCGAGATGAGCTGAAATGCCTCTGCTGAACGCCCCAGCTGATACAGCACCGGTCACGCATGGATCGGCGATCAGCTCTTGCTCCAGTTATGTGTGCAGCAGCCTAGATGATGCTCGTCGTCTCGTCATCTCGGGCCACGGCCTTCTCACAACCGGGCCTCCGTGATCAGCTGTACGTCGCTGCCTGCTGCTCGGCGAAACGGCGCGGGTACCCGCGCCCGCCCATCGATCACGATCGAGTGGCGGTGGCTCGCTCAGGGACGCTCCGGCATGGGCGCGAGCTCGCCGACCTCCACGCCGCCGTCGTGGGCAACCGCCGGGCACTCCGCTGCGATCGCGCGGGCGGCCTCGAGGCTGTCAGCCCGGATGACGGAGTAGCCGGCGAGCTTCGTCGCAACCGGGTCGCAGTTGCCGACCGACGAGGTGGTGGTCACGGGCTTTCCCAACTCGACGACGTTGTCTTCGATGGTGGCGAACCACTGCATCCACGCCGCGCCGGTCTCGTCGGTGCGAACTGCGCCGTGAGGAGCACGGTAGGTGAGCACGAACTCTGGCATCGGATCCTCCTTCTCGGTGAACAGGCTGGGTCTTCACAGGGTTCGACACCGCGAGCACGGCGGAGTGGGCGCTCTCCGGGGCCCGATTCGGTGCGCGGGCGGTGTCAGTACAGCACAGCGCGGGCGGCCCGCTTGCCCGAGCACCCGCCTTCACAGGAGGATGATGACCGAGGACGCATGGTTGCGGATGCCTCCCGTGCCGTTGGAGTACCAGGGGCGGGAGCTGGCGGGTCGTTTCTTCGAGGTGGTTGCCTTCCGGCAAGGTCGCCGCTCGACCGATTCGGACTGCCGGGGTCGGTTCCTCTTTGACGTCACGGCCC
>JAJYGM010000371.1 GCA_021785095.1 Actinomycetes bacterium | reverse complement strand
CTCGGGCGTCGTGGCGCTCGTGATCTTCGGCGGGTCGCCGGCCCCGTCCGCCGCCGGAGCCGGTGCAGGCGCCGCCCGTGCGGGCGCCGCCGCCGGCGGCCAGGCGGGCAACGACATCTCGTTCCCGCAGTGCGGGAAGGCCTTCCCCACCGGCCAGGCCTTCGCGATCGTCGGGGTCAACGACGGCGTGCCGGGGTCTCGCAACCCGTGTCTCGGCCCATCGCCTGCGTTCCCGAGCTACGAGGACAGCGAGCTGTACTGGGCGGTGACCACGTCGTCGGGGTCGACGGCCCAGCCGAAGGCGTCGGTGTACGTGAACACGAGCGACCCGGGGAACTCGTTCAACGGGGCCCCCCAGCCCGGCTGGCCGGTGTCCGGCGCGACCCCCTACGGGACCTGCACGACGACGACGCTCGGCACGGGCTCGGGCCGGGCGACCGTCGGCGCGGACTCGCAGGCCTGCGCCTGGGAGTACGGCCACGACGAGGCGCTCCGGGACACCTCGTGGCTGCGGGCCGCCGCGCAGTCGATCGACGCCCAGTCACCGCCGGTGAGCGTGCCCACGACACCGCAGGCCTACCCGTGGTGGCTGGACGTCGAGACGACCAACACATGGCAGCAGCAGCGGGCAGGGCAGGCGATGAACGTCGCCGTGCTCCAGGGGTTCGTCGTCGGCCTGCGCGCCGGGGGCGCGCCGAGCGTCGGGATCTACACCCCGCCCGACCAGTGGACCGAGATCACCGGGGGGACCAGCTCGTCGACCGCCACGCTCGGCAGCATCGCCACGTGGGTCCCCGGAGCGAGCAACGAGGCCGGGGCGCGGGCCAACTGCGCCGGGGGCTCGTTCACGGCTGGCCCGGTCGTGCTCACGCAGTTCCCCGCCGGGAACTTCGACGGCGACGTGTCCTGCGGCCGTCCCGGTGGCGCCGGGCTGCCCCCGGTCACCACGATCTCCGGCCAGACAGCCGACGCGACCGCGGCGGCGGAGCTCACCCGCGCCTTCCCCTACGCGAAGGGCTCCTGCCCACCGATGCGGGCGGCGGTCGTCGCGAGCACAGGCGAGTACCAGGACGCGCTCTCGAGCCAGTTCCTGGCCGCGGACCTGACAACCGGGACGCTGCTCACGCCGGCGGCGAGCCTCGCTCCGGTGACGGCCGCGACGCTGAAGGACGAGGGCGTCACGACCGTCTACCTCGTGGGGGGCCCGCTCGCGGTCTCGACAGCGGTCGCGGACGCGATCTCGAGCCTCACAGCGTACGGATGCGGTGGGACGTCACCGTCCGGGGGGAAGATCGTCGTGCGCCGCATCTACGGCCAGACCCCGTACGCGACGGCGATGCAGGTGGCCGAGCTCGTCGGCGTCGCCGGAGAGAGGGCCTTCCCCGGCGCCTACGCGACGACCAACGCCGCAGGCGGCACCGGGCGGTACAACGACACCGCCGGGACGGGGACCGCCGCGCCGTTCGTCCCCCTGGAGCCCACGGCCATCCTCGCCTCCGGCGTCGAGTTCCAGGACGCGCAGGCTGCGAGCGTCGTCTCCTACCGCACAAACCTCCCGCTGCTCCTCACGTCCCCGACGACGCTGTCCACAACAGCGGTCGCCGCCATCGAGGAGCTCGGGGTGAAGCAGGTGATCCTCGTGGGCGGCACACTCGCGATCAGCGGCACGGTCGAGCAGGCGCTGGTCGCGAAGACCGGGGTCTCGGTCCTGCGCGTGGCCGGAGCGGACTACACCGACACGGCCAGGGAGCTGGCCCGGTTCGAGGCGGCGGACTCGACAGCGGGCCTCGGCTGGACACCGGGGCACCGGATCGCGGTCGCGCGGGGGAACGGCTACACCGACGGGCTTTGCGGCGCGGTGCTCGACAGCCCCCAGAACACCGCGACAGGTCCGGCCGGCTCCGCGCGCCCGCTGCTCCTCACCGAGGGCCCGACACTGGTCGGCAGCTACCTCACGACATTCCTCGTGGCGACAGGCCATTCGGGGCTCGACGGCACATCGTCCAAGTCCATCGGGGCCCTGACCGTCCTCGGCGGTCCGCTCGCCCTGAGCACCGCGGAGATCACCGCGATGCAGTCGGACCTGAGCCGCTGAGCTCGGGGCTTCACCGACCGTCCCCACCCTCACGAAGAGGGCGCGCGTCCCGCTCCGGTTCCCGGGCCCGTCATCGGCCCAGACCGGTCCCCGGGCCCGGCGGTCACCGATTGCCCGGCTGGGTTCCCGGCCGCTCCCGGCCGCCGGGCCCGCTGGTGGGGTCGAGCTCGAGCCGGTAGGCACGGAGGGGGACCTCCGGAAGCGGGCTCCAGTCGCGCGACGGGAACCGGACGAACCCCACCTCCTCGTACAGGTGATGCGCAGCGAGCATCCACGGAGTCGTGTGGAGCACGAGTGCGGTCCGGCCCAGCGCGCGTGCCCGCGCGACGCACGCGTCCACCAGTGCCCGGCCGACGCCGCGGCCCTGGGCGTCCGGTCGCACGGCCAGCATCCTCATGCCCGCCTCACCCGCGCAGAGCAGCTCCGCCCACGGCGAGGAGGCGTCCGGGACGAACGTGACGCACCCGAGGACCTCGTCGGGTCCCTGCTCGCCGGCACTCGACCCGGAGCGACGCACTGCGACGAGCACCTCGGCCTCTCTCGACCGCCTCGCCACGTCGGCGAGCTCGGCCGCGTAGTCGCCCGTGAGATGGTCGCCCGGGAGCGCGCGGTACGCGTCGAGGACGAGCCGGGCCGCCGCCTCGTGCTCTTCGGGGCGGACCGGGCGCACCTCCATCGCGGGGGACCCTACAGCGCCAGGACGAGCGGGCCCCGCCCCCGGCACGAGGCCATGCACGACGCTCGGATGCACGACCCCTTCGCACGCATTGGAAGAGCTTTCGTGACCCCGTTCACTGCAGTTCGCCAGCCATCGTGAGATGAGCCCCGGCTCTCCCGAAGCCTGATCGTCGTGACGCGCACGCGATGCCCTCCTGCGGTTGGTCTCGACCAATAGCCCAGCGAGGAGGGGATCACGCGCGCGTGATTACTGCGTTCACACAAAAGGCTGGCCGTCAACCGCCGGGGCTGCGGCCAACGCTCGGATGTCGCGCGCTCATCGCGACGACGTACCGCTGCCGCGGTGCAAG
>JAJYGM010000301.1 GCA_021785095.1 Actinomycetes bacterium | reverse complement strand
GAGACCGCCCCAGATGGTCGACTTCGCCACGAGCCATCGGCCGCGGACCTCCACTGCGTAACCGCTCGAGGGGGTGGTGAAGAGCGGCCGGCCGGAGGGGCCGAGGAGGTCGTAGCTGACGCGCGCGCACGGCGACGGCAGAACCGCCTCGCTGCAGCGGGCCTCGGGGAGCAGCTGCACCCCCCTGACCGTTGCGCCCGTGGCCTTCGCCGCCAGGGGGGACGACAGGCCCTCGGTGATGGCCGCGCGGAGGGCCGCCCCGTCTTGGATCACTGCCGTCTTCGCCTTCACGTCGTGGTCGGCGAAGTCGAACAGGGTCGCGTAGGCGTGCCCGATCTCGCTCCTCGTCCTCGCCTGGGGTGCCTGCGCCGGAGCGCCCGCACCGCAGGCGCCCGCGAGCACGGCGAGCACCAGGCCGAGGACGAGGAAGGTCGCCGGGAGTCCCGGTCGCACGATGTCCCTCCTCGGCTCCCGCCGGTGCGGTCTCGGGTGGCCCGTGACCCGGCTCGGGTCAGGGCCGGCGCCAGGGTCCTCGGTCGGCTGCCGCCCGGCGACCCGCGACGAGACGGCGATGTCGGGCTCGTTCGTCATCGGCACTGACCTCCGCGTCGACAGTGGCGGCCGCGCCGTCGGGCCTCCAGGGTCGATGGTCCCGAACGGGGGCCAGCCCGCACCCTCAGGCCACGCAGACCGTGACGCCCTTGGCCGCCAGCACGCGGGCCACCGACGCCTCCACCTGGGCGCGGGGGATCGCGTCCTGCGAGAAGGCGTGGACCAAGGCGTCGACGACGGGCTCCCATGTGGACGCGTCCACCATCGCCATGTCGGCGCCCGCGCGCACCGCGGCCACGGCGGCGGCGGCCTCGCTGTACCCCGCAGCCGAGATCGCGCCGGCGCTCAGCGCGTCGGTCATCGCGACACCGTCGAAGTGGAGTGTCCTCCGCAACAGGACGTAGGTGGCGGGGGAGAGGCTTGCCGGCAGGCCACCCGTGAGGCCCGGCACGATCGGGTGCCCGACCATGACGGCCGGAAGGCCCGAGGAGACCGCGCGGGCGAAGGGGACGAGATCGGTCGATCGCAGCTCGGCGAGCGAGGGGTCGGTGGCAGGCCCTGTGTCCGTGTCGGCCGAGGCATGCCCAAGCCCCGGGAAGTGCTTGCCGACCGCCACGACGCCGCCGGCGTGCAGCCCTGCCGCGTACGCGATGCCGTAGTCGGCGACGACCGCCGGTGTGCTGCTGAACGAGCGCTGGGACTCGTCGGCCACAGGATCTGTAAGCGGCGCGGTGTCCAGCACCGGCGCGAGGTCCATCGTGATGCCGAGCCCGCGGAGCGCTGCTCCGCGGGCCCTCATCGCGGACTCGACCTCACCGGGCGTCCAGGAAGAAGTCATCTCACGTGCCGAAGGGATCGTGCCGAGGATGTTCGCGAGGCGCGAGACCGGACCCCCTTCTGTGTCCGTGGACAACCACGGCCTCACCCGGCCAGCACCCGCTGCGGCGGCGACGAGGTCCGACAGGGCGGTCCGCAGCGCCGGGCCCGTCGCTGCTGCC
This sequence comes from Actinomycetes bacterium, assembly GCA_021785095.1. Next base: position 1,573 of record JAJYGM010000301.1, on the reverse strand, counting down.
GGCTCCCCCAGGAGCACGAAGCCGCCGACGCCTGCTCTTGCTTCCGGTGCGAGCGCTCGTGCGAGTGTGAGCTCGCCGACCACCATCAGGAGCTCATTGGCGAGCCCCGTCAGGGGCCAGCGCGCGGGGGGAGCGACGCACGGGGCGCCGGGCGCGCCGGTCGAGGCCCGATCTGGCGCGCCGGTGGGGGTCGTCGCGGCGCGGGGAGCCGACGGCGTGGACGTGGGCCCCCCCGACCCGTGCGGCGCCGCGGTGCATGCAGCGAGCGCGAGGGCGGCCAGGGCGACCGGAACGGACGCGCAGGAGCGCCGCACGTGCACGAGCACTGCAGGTGGGTCGCGCCGGAGGCGCCGCGCCCTGCTCACCGTCTCATTGCAGCACGTCGGTCGACCGGGCCGCCTCCCCGTCGGCGAGCCGGAGCCCGACGTGACCCGGTCACGCCCTAGGCTCCCGGTCACGCCCTAGGCTCCCGGTCACGCCCGAGGCTCTCGGTCACGCCCGAGGCTCTCGGTCACGCCCGAGGCTCTCGGTCACGCCCGAGGCTCTCGGGCGCCGAGGGATGTCTCGTGGCGTGGCAGAGAGGAGCGGGATGAGCCAGGCGACCAGCAGGGGCGTTGCCATGACCGCGGAGGTCTCGCCGGACGAGCTTGCCGCGGTGCTCGGCACCGTACGGGCACCGGTCCTCGTCGACGTGCGGGAGCCTGACGAGTTCGCGCAGTGGGCGATCCCCGGGGCCCGCAACGTTCCGCTCGCCACCCTCGGGCACCGGCTCTCGGCCGTCGAGAGCGATCGCCGCGTCGTCGTCGTGTGCGCCAGCGGGGAGCGGTCTGCACGGGCCGTCGGCGTTCTTCGGGCCGCCGGGGTCGATGCCGCCAACCTCGTCGGCGGGATGCTCGCCTGGGCCGGCGTCTACGACATCGCGTCGTTGGAAGCCGGTCCGTTCACCGTCGTGCAGATCCGTCGCCGCGGGAAAGGCTGCCTGTCGTACGTCGTGGCGTCGGGGGGCGACGCGCTGGTCGTCGATCCGTCGACGGAGATCGCACGCGTCCTCGACGTCGTGACGGCCAACGGCTGGCGAGTCACCCGAGTGGTCGACACGCATCTCCACGCGGACCATGTGAGCGGTGCCAGGGCGCTGGCGGCAGCGACGCGCGCGACGCTGCACCTCTCCGCGGGCGACCGGCTCGAGTTCCCCTTCGCACCGCTGGCGGACGGCGACCAGCTCGAGGTCGGGAGCGCCGCGGTGCAGGTGCTTGCCACCCCGGGGCACACGCTCGGGTCGGTCGTGCTGGACCTCGATGGGCAGGCGCTCCTCACCGGCGACACGCTCTTCGTCGACGGCGTCGGACGGCCAGACCTCGCCGACCATGCGCGTGAGTACGCACAGGAGCTCTCCCTCTCCCTCGAAAAGGTGCTGTCGGGCCGGCCCGACGACGTGCGGGTGCTCCCCGCGCACTACGGCGACGCCGTGGAGGTCGCGCCCGACGTCCCCGTCGCCGCACGCCTTGGCGACGTGCGCGTGGCTGTGCCGCAGCTCGCCTGGGAGCGGGACCGCTTCGTGTCGTGGGCGTCG
>JAJYGM010000573.1 GCA_021785095.1 Actinomycetes bacterium | reverse complement strand
TACCTGCTCGGCCCTGCGCCGCTCACCGGGCATGCGATCGCCTCCGCGGTGGCCCAGCAGACACAGCTGGGCAAGTGGGTCGTGAACTACACCCTCACCTCGAAGGGGTCCCCGGCATGGGACAACCTGGCCCAGAAGTACTTCCACCAGATCATCGCGATCGAGCTGGACGGGAAGGTCTACTCAGCGCCGATCATCCAGCCCTCGCAGTCCTCGTTCTCCTCCTTCGGCGGCAAGGGAGAGATCTCTGGCCACCTCAGCCAGACACAGGCGAAGACCCTCGCGCTCGCGATGCAGTACGGCTCGTTGCCCGTGCGGCTGATCCCGCAGACGACGCAGACCGTCTCGCCGACGCTGGGGCACTCCGCCCTCGTCGCAGGTCTCGGCGCGGGGCTCGCAGGTCTCCTGCTCGTCCTGCTCTACGCCATCGTCTACTACCGGCTCCTCGGCATCGTGGTCTTCAGCGGATTGGCGGTGACCGGCGCACTGCTCTGGGCGATCATCTCGGCCCTCGGCCACACCTCGGTGGCGCCGAGCTTCGACCTCGCCGGCGTGACCGGCATCATCGTGTCGATCGGCATCACGGTTGACTCCTACATCGTGTACTTCGAGCGGCTGAAGGACGAGACGAGAGCCGGCCGGACCGTGCGGACCAGCGTGGATCGCGGCTTCGCCAGCGCATGGCGGACGGTGCTCGCTGCGGACACCGTGTCCCTCGGCGCCGCGGTCGTGCTGTTCTTCGTGGCCGTGGGCGCGGTCAAGGGCTTCGCGTTCTTCCTCGGGCTCTCGACGATCATGGACGTCTTCATGACCTACTACTTCACGCGCCCTCTCGTGGTGCTGCTCGGCCGTAACGAGCGGCTCGTCGGGGGCCGCCGGATGGGGATCTCGAGGGGCCTCGCGGTGGGCACCGAGGCCGAGGCGGCATGAGCGGGCGCGCCGGCATGGGCGCCGACGAGGGCGCCGAGGAGGGCCCCGACGAGGGCACCGAGGAGGTCGAAGGGCTCGGCGGCGCGGCTGGGCGGCCGGAGGGCGAGGCTGCCGGCGACAGGGAGGCCGGCGAGGCCGGCGAGGTCACCGACAGCGAGGCCGGCGAGGTCACCGACAGCGAGGCCGGCGAGGTCACCGAGGACGAGCTCGTGGCAGAGGAGGTCGAGCGGCTCGCCGCACGCGCGCCGCGCGGCCCGCGCGGCCCGAGGCGCCCGGGGCCGTTCCGGCGCCTCTATCGCGGAGAGACGTCGTTCGACTTCGTCGGGCGCCGGCGATGGTGGATCATCGCCTCGTCGGTCATCATCCTTGCCGGCATCGTCTCGCTCGGCGTGCGGGGGCTGAACCTCGGCATCACATTCAAGGGCGGCCAGGCCTGGACGGTGACGGCGCCCGGGGTCACCCAGACCCAGGCACTCGACGCGGTCCAGGCGGTCGGGCTCAGCCAGCCGACCGTCGAGATCATCGGCACCGGGAGCAGGGAGACGGTGCGGGTCACGGCCGACCTGAACGCCCTCAGCACGTCGGCGCGCACAGCGCAGACATCGAAGGTACGCGGGGCGCTGGCGAAGCTGGCGAAGGTGACAAAGACAGCAGTGTCGGAGACAACCGTCGGGCCCACCTGGGGCGGTCAGGTCACCCAGAAGGCCGTCCTCGCGCTGGTCGTCTTCCTGATCCTCGTGGCCGTCTACATCAGCATCCGCTTCGAGCCGAAGATGGCAGTCGCCGCCTTCATCGCCTTGCTCCACGACCTGCTCGTGACGGCCGGCGTGTACTCGCTCGCAGGGTTCCAGGTCACCCCGGACACCGTGATCGCGGTCCTCACGATCCTCGGGTACTCCCTCTACGACACCGTCGTCGTGTTCGACCGAGTCCGCGACAACTCGAAGGGTCTCGGCGCGACCGGGCGGATGACCTACTCGGAGATGGTCAACCTCTCGATGAACCAGACGCTGGCCCGCTCGATCAACACGTCACTCGTGGCGATCCTGCCGGTGCTCTCGGTGCTGCTCATCGGTGCCGAGCTGCTCGGGGCGACGACCTTGCAGAATTACGGCCTCGCGCTCTTCGTCGGTCTGCTCTCGGGCGCCTACTCGTCGATCTTCATCGCCTCACCGATCCTGGCCTGGCTGAAAGAGCGCGAGCCGCGCTACGTGGCCATGCGCCAGCGCATCGAGTCGAGAGGGGAGCGTCTCGGCCTGCTCACGCCGAAGGCTGCCGCCGCGCTGGCGGGCGGCGGCGGCTCCGGCGGCGCCGCTGCCCGTGCCGTACGTGAAGGCAGCTCCTCGAGTGCGCTTCGCCCAGGCCAGTCGCGCGCTCCGCGCCGCTCATCTGCCCAGGTCACCGCCGCAGTCTCCGCAGCGCTCGACTCGACAGCGCCGCCGGCAGCGTCGAGCGCAGGGGCAGCGAGCGCAGGCGCTGCGAACGGCTCGTCGGGTTCGGGCACGACCGGTGCCGGGGCAACGCTGCCAGGCAGCCAGGGCGCGGCGACGCGGTCGGCATCGCGCCCGCAGCAACGGCCCTCCCAGGCCCGGCGCCAGCCGCAGCGCTCGCGCAAGGGAGGCCGGGGCAAGCGCCGGCGTTAGCGCCGCATGTCTACAGCGCCCGAGGGCGCCGGGCGCCGGGCGGCGCGAAGCGCGGTCGTCGTCGCCGGTCCGAGTAGCGTGATGGAATGGTGACGCTGGCAAGGGTCGGCGGCGAGGACGCTGTCCGAGTGGAGCCCGGGTGCCTCGGTGAAGACCTCGACCCGGTGCTCCGAGCGTTCGCCTCGCGCCACCCCGAGGCAGACCTGACCCCGGTCCTGCTCGCCGCCCGCCTGGCGGCCGAGGCCCACGACGGCCAGTTCCGTCGCTCTGGCGAGCCCTACGTGACGCACCCCATTGCCGTCGCCGGGATCGTCGCCGAGCTGGGCCTCGACACCGCCGGAGTTGCGGCCGCGCTCCTCCACGACGCCGTCGAGGACGGCGGGCTGAGCCTCGAGGCGCTCGAAGCGCAGCTCGGGCCGGTCGTCGCCGCGATCGTCGACGGGGTGACCAAGCTCGACCGCCTGCAGTTCGATTCCAAGGAGCAGCAGCAGGCCGCGACGATCCGCAAGATGCTCCTCGCGATGGCGAGCGACTGGCGCGTCCTGCTCATC
>JAJYGM010000406.1 GCA_021785095.1 Actinomycetes bacterium | reverse complement strand
TCCTCCGGCCCCGGCTCCGTGGCGCCGTTTGCGCCCTTGCGCGCGGTCACGCCGACCGGGTGAACGGGCGGCAGGTACAGCACGTCTGCGCCGAGCCCCGCGACGTAGTCGAGGCGCGCCTGCACGTCCGTCAGCGTCCCGGGGCGCCCCGGGTCCGCCGACGCGCCCCGCGGGAACATCTCGTACCAGGTCGAGAAGCGCGCGAGCAGCGGGTCCACGACGACAGTAAACGTCTCCGAGGTGGTCGCGTCCGACGTCACCCGGTAGCGCCGGACGATCTCGGCCAGGCGAGCGTCTCCGAGCATCCCGCCGAGAGTGCCATCGGGCGCGAGGTCCGACGCAGCAAGGGCGACCGGCGACGCGAGGCCCTCGGTAGCGCCCGAGACGGAGTCGGCTGCGGCGGCGAGCAGCCTCCTGTCTCGGCCGCTCGCCCGCGAGGCTGCCCGCGCGAGCAGCCCGGCTCCGACCGCCAGCTCTGACTGGAGCTCCTGGCCCGCAACGGCGCGCGCGTGGAGGTCCCTGAGCCACGTCGCGTACCTGTCGATCGCCGCGCGCACGGCGTATCGGTACCGGCCGAGCTCCTCTGCTTGGAACATCCCCTTCCAGCGGTCGTTGCCGAGCGCCTCCATCGGGATCGTCGTCCACGACGCGTCGCCGTCGCGCCGTACGCGAAGGTCGCACGCGAGGAGGTCGTGGCCGTCGGCAAAGGCCGTTGCGTGGATCACGACGTCGTCGCCCACGGCAGCCTTGGCCGGGAACCGGCCGCAGTCGACCGTCGGGCGCACGTCCTCGACCACCGCCCGGCCCGGGAGGGCACCGGGCTTGGGCGCGAGCGCGCTGGCGCGTCCGGGCGCGTGCGCCCCCGCGGCGATCCGCACGACGTCGGTCACGGCGCCCGCCGCCCGCGGCGGTCCACGGCACCGCTCTCGAGGTCCGCGACGCTCCCGCAGCTCGCGCGAGTCTCGTGCTGGTGCCCCCGCCGGGCGCGCGTCGTCACCATCGTGCTCACGCCTCCCCTCGTCTCGCCGTCAGCTGCTCGCCTGGGCCCGCGCCGCCGGCGTTCCGCTCTCCGTCCACGCAACCGCGCCGGTGCCCGAGCCCGGTTCCGTGCGCTCGGCCGAGTCCCGCTCCACCTCGGCTCGCCGCAACACGCCACGCAGGTCCACGCGCGACGGGAGCTCGCCGAAGGTGCCGTGATGCTCCTCGTCCAGCCTGGACGACAAGAAGGCGTCCGCGACGGCGGGCGAACCGTGCCTGAGGAGGAGCGACGCCTGCATCACGAGGGCGAGCCGACCGGCGATGCGCCGGGCCCGGAGCTCGAGGTCGCTCGTGTCCACCAGCTCCTTCCTGAGCGCTTCGAGCGCACGGTCGAGCCGGGCGTCATCGCCCGACGCGGCGGCCACCTCGTCGACGACCGCGTCCAGGCTCTCGGGGCACGTCGCCATCGCACGGAGGACGTCGAGCGCCGCGACGTTGCCCGATCCCTCCCAGATCGAGTTGACCGGAGCCTCGCGGTACAGACGCGGCATCTGGGACTCCTCGACGTACCCGTTGCCGCCGAGGCACTCGAGCGCCTCGGCGGCGTGCGTCGGCGCGCGCTTAGTGACCCAGTACTTGGCCGCGGGGAGCGCGATCCTGCGCAAGGCGGCCTCGGCGGCATCGCCGGCCGCCGCACGATCCGTCGCGGCTGCCACGCGCAGGCTGAGCAGCGTCGCCGCCTCGGACTCGACCACCAGGTCGGCGAGCACGTTGGCCATGAGCGGCTTTTCGGCGAGGAGTGCGCCGAACGCGCTGCGGTGGCGGGCGTGGTGGATCGCCTGGACGGCACCCCACCGCATCCCCGCAGCGCTCACGGTCATCGCGTCGAGCCGGGTCGCCGAGACCATCTCCATGAGCGTCCGTATCCCTCGTCCCTCCTCTCCGACGAGCCACCCGATCGCGCCGTCGTACTCCACCTCCGCCGAGGCGTTCGAGCGGTTCCCCAGCTTGTCCTTCAGCCGTTGGAGCGCGATGGCGTTGCGCTCGCCGCCCGAAAGGACGCGCGGCACGACGAAGCACGACAGGCCGCCAGGCGCCCGAGCCAGGACGAGGAAGAGGTCGGACATGGGCGCCGAGGTGAACCACTTGTGCCCGACGATCCGGTAGCTGCCGCCGCCTTCGGGCGCGGCCGTCGTCGCGTTGGCCCGCAGGTCGGAACCGCCCTGCTTCTCGGTCAGCGACATCCCTGCGATCAGGCCGCGCTTGGTCTGCGGATCGCGCAACCCCATGTCGTAGACGGCAGACTCGAGCAGCGGCTCCAGTCGCGCTGCGAGGTCGGGAGCGTGGCGCAGCGCCGGCACGGCCGCGTACGTCATCGAGATCGGGCAGAGGTGCCCGGCGTCGGTCTGCCCCCAGACGAGCACCTTCGCCGTGCGCGCCGTGTGCGCCGTGCGCCTCGGTGTCCGCCAGGCAGCGGCGTGCAGGCCCTGGGCGACCGCGAGCCGCAGCAGCTCGTGCCAGTACGGGTGGAACTCCACCTCGTCGATGCGATTGCCGAAGCGGTCATGGGTGCGCAGCACGGGCGGGTGCTCGTTCACGACTCTGGAGAGCTCCGCGACCTGCGCCGATCCCGCGAGCCGCCCCATCTCGTGGAGCTCGGGCTCCACCCACCCGGCGCCGAGCGCGTGCAGGCCCGCCATGAGCGCCGCGTCCGCTGCAACGTCGTAGTCGACCAGAACGGGCGGCTGGTTGGTCACTTCGTGGGTCGCCACGTCAACCTCCTGTTCGCACGCACCAGGGTACGTCTCGCACAGCTCCCGGTCCGCACGGGGGTCCGCGCCTTGCGCGGGCTCCGGGTCATCGCGCGACCCTTGGTGGGTAGGCTCGCTTGCGTGGCTCCCGATGACGACGTCAACGAAGCGGACCTCCTCGAGCAGGAGATGCCGCCGGCGCGCGACGAGCGAGAACTGCGTCCCATCCCACCCGACGCACCCGACGCGGACGTGATCGAGCAGCAGCTCCCCGTGGTGGACGAGCAGGAGGCGACCGGCATCGACGCCGAGCGCACCGAGCCCGTCTCCGACGAAGACTGGGCCTCCACATCCTCGGGCGGCTGACTGCTCGGGTGCTCTTTGGGCCGAGCCCAT
>JAJYGM010000548.1 GCA_021785095.1 Actinomycetes bacterium | reverse complement strand
GTGGGCTCCAGGAGAGCTCGGCGTCATCGCTGCGGGTGTTGATGTCGTCGACGAGCTCGACGAGTCCGTCGGGGCCGAGCGCGTCGAGCGCCTCGGTCACCGCACCCGTGTTGAGGAGCCGGTCGAGGTCGTAGAAGTGTCGACCTGCTTGAGCACCTTGTGCCGGGCGTTGGTTGCGGCGCCTTCGGGGAACACGGCGAGGAGGTCGACGTCCTCGGAGAAGCGGTTCACGATCCCGAAGACCCGGCTCAGGCTGGTGCCGCCCTTGAACAGGAAGGTGACTGGCGCCGTCGAACCATCCGGCATCGTCACGGTCCGCTCGATCGCCGCAGCACGCAGGACCTCGGTAACCCAGAAGTCCTTCTCGACGTACGCCGCAGGCAGCCCCTGCGCCGCAGCGGTCTGCGCGACCAAGGCATTGAGGTCGTCGGCGTGGTCGCTGAGCCACTTGGTCACGCTGCCCCCGCGGTGGCCTCGATGAGCTGGGCGAAGTTGTCCCGAACGGCACGGTTGTACTCACCTGGCACGGCCTCGCGCAGGCGCTCCAGGTCGACCTCGCCATTGCTCAGCGAGATGCGGAACCTGTCGGCCAGAGCGCCCCAACCTGCCTCGACGTAAACCTCGGGGGAGCGGAGCAGCTCCAGCAGCGCGATCTCCTTCTCGTTCAGATCGGCCCGGGCCAGGTTCTTGCGCTCGTGCTGGGCCACACCTTCGATCGGGTCGACGGTGCGCAGAGTGGCGACGTGCCACACCGGCGGGACCTGCGTGGTGAAACCCCAGGTGCGGGCGGCGGAGTAGCCAGCCGGCCCGACGCCACGGGTTCCGAGCACCGCGCGAGCGACCTCGTCGGGCCGGGGAGCGGTGATGCCATACCCCGTGCGTCGGCCCCGGTAGTACAGACCCCGGCGCACGGGGAGCAGCAGCCCGTCCTTCACCGCGCGCGAGGCAGCCTTGCGGGCAGCGGTCGAGGAGCCGGGGAGCCTGTCCACATGGACGAAGGATCTCTCCGGCGTCTCTCGGATCACCGCAGCGGGCGACAGGTTCGTCATGTCACGAAAGTGTACCGGGAACGTGACATGGGCGAAAGCCGAGCCAGTCACTCCGGATCTTCCTCATCCTCGTCCAGCTCCTCGTCGACCACGGTGACGTCGACTGGGGTGGCGGTGTCTTCAAGGTCGAATCCGTCGTGATCCGCGGCAACGTCCCCGTCGTCTGCGGAATGGGTTCCGAGCGCGGTGTCGATCTCCCGCTTGGTCCGCCCTGGGCTGCCCTCCATCAGGTGCGTGGAGGTCGGCAGGGTGAAGCCGGGGTCGGCGTGGCCGAGGCACACGCTGACCGCCTTGGCCGTCTCGCCCCGGACTGGGTGTGCGCCCCAATTGCACCCCCGGCGCGCCCGTCCTGGGGCGCACCGGGGTGCGACAACGAAAGACGGCCCCTGACGCTGGACGACGTCGAAAGACGTCTTCGCAGGCCAGGGGCCGTCTTCGACCACTACTGACAGTGGGTGCAAGCCCTCGGATCAGATGTCGAAGTAGAGCTCGAACTCGTGCGGGTGCGGGCGCAGCCGGATCGGGTCGACCTCATTCGCTCGCTTCCAGTCCACCCAGGTCTCGATCAGGTCCGGGGTGAACACGCCACCCTCGAGCAGGTAGTCGTTGTCCGCCTCCAGCGCGTCCAGTACGGCGGGCAGCGAGCTGGGCACCTGCAGGACCTGGGCGTGCTCCTCCGGCGGGAGCTCGTAGAGGTCCTTGTCGACCGGCTCAGGCGGCTCGATCTTGTTGCGGATGCCGTCCATGCCGGCCATGAGCATCGCCGAGAAGGCCAGGTAGGGGTTGCAGGACGGGTCCGGCACCCGGAACTCGATGCGCTTGGCCTTCGGTGAGGTGCCGGTGACCGGGATGCGGACCGCTGCCGAGCGGTTGCGCTGCGAGTAGACGAGGTTGACCGGAGCCTCGAAGCCGGGAACCAGGCGGTGGTAGGAGTTCACTGTCGGGTTGGTGAACGCCAGCAGGCTTGAGGCGTGCCGGATCAGTCCGCCGATGTACCACCGGGCGATGTCGGACAGGCCACCGTAGCCGAGCTCGTCGTAGAAGAGCGGGGTGCCGTCCTTCCACAGCGACTGGTGGGTGTGCATGCCCGACCCGTTGTCACCGAAAAGCGGCTTGGGCATGAAGGTCGCGGTGCGGCCGGACTCCCAGGCGATGTTCTTCACGATGTACTTGAAGAGCATGACCTCGTCGCCGGCGTGCTGGAGGGTGTTGAAGCGGTAGTTGATCTCCGCCTGCCCTGCCGTACCGACCTCGTGGTGGGACCGCTCGACCTGGATGCCCACACCGGTCAGCGCGAGCACCATGGCGTCGCGCAGGTCGGCGAAGTGGTCGACCGGTGGCACCGGGAAGTAGCCACCCTTGTAGCGGGTCTTGTAACCGCGGTTGCCACCCTCTTCGGACCGCCCGGTGTTCCAGGCCCCCTCGATGGAGTCGATGTAGTAGTAGCCCGCGTTCTGCTTGGTCTCGAAGCGCACGTCGTCGAAGACGTAGAACTCGGCCTCGGGCCCGAAGTACGCCGTGTCGGCGATCCCGGAGCCGGCCAGGTAGGCCTCGGCCTTGGCCGCGACGTTGCGCGGGTCGCGGCTGTAGGCCTCGCCGGTGAAGGGGTCGACGATGGAGAAGTTCAGCGCGAGCGTCTTCTCCTTGCGGAACGGGTCGACGAAGGCGGTCTTGGCATCGGGCATGAGCTTCATGTCCGACTCGTGGATCGCCTGGAAGCCGCGGATCGACGAACCGTCGAACATGAGTCCATCGGCGAAGACGCTGGCGTCGAAGATCTCGGCTGGGACGTTGAAGTGCTGCATGACGCCCGGCAGGTCGCAGAAGCGAACGTCGACGAACTTCACGCCCTCATCCGCGATGAACCGCAGGACCTCGTCGGAGTTGCTGAACATCCATCCTCCTCGCGCGGGGCTCATGGACCGGGCGGTCATGCCCCGCTGTGACGGGTGGAGGCTAGGCCGAGGCAGTGTCCGGTCGGTGTCTCGAGTGTTTCGCACGTGTTACGTCTTGGCGAGCCCCGCCGCAGCACCCGGGCCACCCTGCCGGGATGGTCGACCGACGTGCTCTCGGGTCGT
>JAJYGM010000495.1 GCA_021785095.1 Actinomycetes bacterium | reverse complement strand
GCGCCGACGTAGGCCGGCTCCGCCACGACTCCCACCATGGAGGGCACCGCCGGGGTCGGTTCTTGCAACTGCAGCGGGACCCGGTCCTGGACCAGGCGGCGGAACAGGAACATGAGGATCGAGGCGGCAAGGATGCCGAGCCCGATCAGCTGGTCGGTGGTCCCGCCGTAGCCCGCGATCCCCGGGTCCAAAGCGCCGACCACGATCAGCACCAGGTTGAAGGCGAGCAGCCCCCACGCCACGCCGACCCGCGCCGACCCGCGCCGGATCGGGCGGGGCCACGCCGGTCGATCTCGCCGCAGAAGCAGGAAGCCGCTCAGGGCGAACGCGACGGCGATCATGTAGCCGAGGTTGCTCGCGAAGAGGATGCCGAGGATGTTGGCCACGAACAGCACCAGGCAGACGTTGACGACGAGGTCGATCGTCATCGCCCGTCCGGGCATCCCGTGCCGGTTGAGCTTGAACAGCTGCTTGACGATCATGCCGTCGCGCGAGATGCCGTAGAGGGCGCGGCCTGCGTCCGCGGTGGCGGCCGTCATGTTGAGGAACAACGCCCCGCAGAGGATGATCGTCACGACGGCCGAGGCCGGCCCGATGATCGACGAGAACACCGGCACGAAGAAGCCGACCGGGTTGGCGATGATCTCCTTGGTGCCGACCACCCCGGTGGTCGAGAGCGGGCCGAGCACGAGGAACGCCAGCGTGAGCAGCGCCCCCGACGCGAGGGCTCGGGTCGAGTCCCGCTTCTGGTTCCGGTACTCGGGCGAGAAGGTGGCCGCGATCTCCGTGCCGTAGGAGGTCCAGCACATCACGTACATGTAGACGATGGCGAGCTTCCACCCGCCCCACGCCTGGTGTGGCAGGCAGAGACCCCAGGTGAGCCGGTTGTGCCAGTCACCGGCGAGGAAAGGACCGACGATCAGTATGCCGATGGTGACGCACACCACGATCCCGACGATCTTGCTGGAACGCACCGCCGGTCGCACGCCGAAGATGTTGAGGGCCGACACGGCGACGACGGCGAGCGCGCCGAGGATCACGGTCAAGCCGATGTGCTGGGCGCCGTCGAAGAACGTCCACTTGGCGCTCGAGAAGAACTGGCCGGCCAGCAGCTGGCCGATGATCAGCCCATACACCGCCAAGCCGAAGCTCCAGCCCGCCCAGTAGCCGACGGCGGCCAGGGCGCCGACGGGCGAGAAGTAGCGGCGCCATCCCTCGTGGGCGTAGAGAGCGATCCCACCGGGCTTGTCGGGGAACATGGCCGCCAGCTCGGCGAAGATGAAGTTCTGCAGCAGGGCGATGACGCAGGTGATGCCCCACAGCAGCATCGCCGTCCACGCGCCCAGGATCCCGATCGAATAGCCGATCAGGGCGAAGCCGCCGACCGGTATCGAGATCCCCATGGCGAGCCCGTCGGTCCACCCAAGGTTGCGACGGAACTCGCCATGCGACGTCGTCGTCGCGGCTGGCCATCGTTGCCCTCCCTCTCGCACGAACGGCTCTCGCCGTCCCCCCTTCGACTGCACGCCGGTCCGCCTACCGATTGCTCGGTTCACTGTCAATGACTCACCTCTCATGCTTGGGGAGACCGGTGAGGAAGAAGGGCGTACCAAAGACCTCGACGCTCCGGAGCACGCCGTTGTCGGGCCTAGCAAGCGATAGGGCTGGTGGTACCTCGCCCGGCTGCGGTATACCTGTCCGCATGGCAAGGGAGGACGGGCAGGCGGCTGGCCGGCCCACGGCGGAACGGATCCTGACGGCGGCGGCCGAGCTGTTCGCGCTGAAGGGCTTCCACGCCACGACCACCCGAGAGATCGCCGCGGCGGCGGGAGTCCGGGGGGCGAGCGTCTACCACCACTTCCCGAGCAAGTCGGAGATCCTCTACCAGATCGCCTTCAGGGCCATTGAGGACCTGCTCGCCATGGGTCGCCAGGCGGTGGAGAGCTCCGACGAGCCGGAGCGGCAGCTGCGGCGGCTCGTCGAATGGCACGTCCGCTACCACGCCGAGCGGCGGGTGCAGGCCCGGGTGGCGGACGAGCAGCTCCACGCCCTTCCCCCGGAGCGTCGGGCGGAGGTGGCCGCCGTGCGCGACGAGTACGAGGGGCTGTTCCGGTCCGTGCTCGCCGAGGGGCGCGACCGGGGGTGGCCGATCGACGACGTCGCGGTCACCACCTTCGCCATCGCGACCATGGCGAGCGGGGTCTGCGTCTGGTTCCGCGACGACGGCCGGCTGTCGGCCGACGCCGTGGCGTCGATCTACGGCGACCTGGTCGTGCGGGCCGTGACCTGCGGTTTCCAGCTCACGGCCGAGGCCTCGGTGGCGTCGCGCGCGAAGGAGCGGCCATGACCGACACCAACGACGAGCTGTCCCGTCGGGCGGCGAGGGTGATGCCCCGTGGGAGCTCCCGGGCGACGCTCTACGTGCCGCCCGCTGCGCCCTACGCCGTACGCGGCGAGGGCGCCGTCGTCACCGATGCCGACGGCCACCAGGTGATCGACGTCAACAACAACTACACCTCCCTTGTCCACGGTCACGCCCACCCCGGCGTGACGGCCGCCGCCGGCAACGCCGCGGCATGCGGGTCGGCGTTCGGCTTGCCCACCGGGGCGGAGGTGGCACTCGCCGAGCAGCTCGACGCCCGCTTCGGCCGGGACCTGCGGTGGCGGTTCGCCAACTCCGGGAGCGAGGCGGTGATGATGGCCCTCCGGGCGGCGAGGGCCTTCACCGGGCGCGAGCTCGTGGTCCGCCTGGCCGGGGCCTACCACGGCACCTACGACCAGGTCGTCGCCCCGGAGGAGCCCGGCGTGCCCCGACCCGCCCGGGAGGCCACCGTGCTCGTGCCCCAGGACGACGAGGCCGCCCTGCATGAGGCGCTGCAGGTGCATGGCGAGCGCGTCGCAGCGGTCCTCGTCGACCTGATGCCGAACCGGGCGGGCCTGCGCCCGGTGTCGCGGGCCTTCGCCGAGGCCGTACGCCGGGAAGCCGACAGCGTCGGAGCGCTCGTCGTCGTCGACGAGATCATCACCTACCGCCTCGGGCTCGCCGGCCTCCAGGCCGACTACGGGCTGCAGGCCGACGTGACGACCTTGGCCAAGATCATCGGCGGAGGGTTCCCGGTCGGGGCGGTC
>JAJYGM010000489.1 GCA_021785095.1 Actinomycetes bacterium | reverse complement strand
CCGCGACGGCCTCGCGCAGCCGCTCGTCGAACTCGGGGCCGGGCTCGTCGTTCAACACGTAGAGGAAGCCGTCGTCGCGCACCTCGAAGACCTCGGGGGCGATGCCCATGCAGACGGCGTTGCTCGCGCACACGTCGAAGTCCACGACGATCTTCATCCGATGCCTCCTGCGTCCGGTCGGGGCCCCACGGTACCCGTTCCCCACCGGGGTCGCCTCGCGTCGCGTCACGTCGCCACGTCGGGTGGGGCATCGGGTGCCACGTCGGGCGGTGCGATGGGAGCGGTAGCCACCAGGTGCTCGAAGAAGGGTCGGTCACCGAGGATCGGCACGTCGGCAAGGAACATCTTGCCGTACCGCTCGAAGTACATGAGCTGCTTGCCCAGAAGGTACATACCGCGGTCGAAATCCGAGCTGGTCCCCCCGGACTCGTCCGCCAACCGCCGCAGCCGGCGTCCCGCGCGCACCCGGCCGACGAGCGAGCGGATCGAGCGGTTGTGGGTCTCGATGCCCTGCGCCTTGGATGCCTGCACCAGTGGCGCCTGGATCAACGCCGCCAGGCTCACCTCGCCGAAGGGCCTGGTGAGCACCGGCTCGATGAGCTGCTGGATGAACCGGCTCAGCTCGATGTCGGAGAGACCGAGACCCTCTTGCATCGCCGGACCGTAGGTGAGGGTGAGATGCGCGGCGATCTCCGACCAGGCCGTCTCGTCTCCGAGGGCCGCTGCCAGCAGCCGGACGAAGAACCGGTGCGTCTCTGCGTCGAGTCGACCGACGATGCCCCAGTCAATGATGCCCATGCGCCCGTCCCGCAGGATGAGCATGTTCCCGGCGTGGACGTCACCATGGAACGCGCCCCAACGGGTGGCCGTGAGGAAGAACGCCCGCACGACCTGCTCGACCAGCGGGGCCGGATCGACACCCAGGTCGGCGGCACCGGCGAGATCGTCGACGGCCACGCCGTCGAGGTAGGACATGGTGAGCACCCGCGGCCCCGACAGCTCCGGGTACCGCTCGGGCACGACGAGGAGCGGGAGGTCCACCTCACCGAGCAGATCCTTGAAGGCCGCCATGGCTCGAGCCTCGTTACGAAGGTCCAGCTCCTCGCCGATCTGGACCTTGAAGCCGGCGAAGATCTGGAGGAGCGTGCCCACGCCCTGGTCGCCGGTCTGGCGGGCGACCAGCTCGAGCAGCGGTCCGAGCAGCGCGAGGTCGGTGGCAACCGATCGCTCCACGTCGGGACGCAGCACCTTCACCGCCACGTCCCGCCGGTCGTGGGTGAGGGCCCGGTGGACCACCGCGATCGAGGCGCGCCCGATGGGCACCGGATCGAACCGGGCGTAGGCGTCACCCAGGTCCATCCCCAGGTCGGCTTCGATGCTGTCTCGGACGACCCCGATGGGCACGATGGGACCGGTGTCGAGGCACCGTCGGAACGCCTCGGCGAACTCGTCTCCGAACATCCCGGGCGACGACGCCACCAGCTGCCCGAACTTCATGAACGTCCCGCCGAGGTCTTCGAACGTCTGTCGTAGCGGCACGGCGATCGCGGCGAGAGGGAGGCGGCCCGTGCGTGCGCTCCGGGCCTGGAGCAGGGCGAGGGGCCCGAAGTGTCGGGCCAGGGTGGTAGCGATCTGCGCCCCCCGCTCGGCCAGCTCCCTCCGGGTGGGTACCGGGAGCCGCCGGGGATGAGCCCGCGGAGTGCGGGAACCCAGCGTCTCGGATCGGACCCGTCCGCTTCCGTCTCCTTCCCCACTCCCGCCGCTCGCAGCGAGCCCGTCCGGTGAGCCGTCCGGTCGACGCAGGGAAGGATCCACGCCAGCCAGCCTACGGGAGGTCGTCGCTCGCTCGGAGAGGAGCGGACGGGGCACGACGGCGGGGGCACGACGGGATCAGCCCCTCCCGGTCCCGGCTGCAGCCGATCCTCATCCGGAAGTCCGCCCGCCTTCGGGTCCCAACGTCCGCTCAAACAGAAGGCGAGTGCTCCAGTCCCCGGTCGATCCTGTCGACAACCTCTCCCGTGGATCCGATGCAGCAGGCCGCCCCCGGGGAAGACATGTCCATCCTCTACGACGGGGGCGATCCGCGCCGCTCCAGCGATGCGCTGGCCAGCACCCTGCTTGCGACCTCGACGCGCATCGACGCGGTGTGCTGCACCGAAGTGCTGGACTACAGCAGCTGCCACCAGCCGATAACCCTGTTCGAGCTGATGGGGTTCGGCAGAGCGCTCGACGACCTCCCGACCGTCATGCGGCCCGGCGTCCTCACCAAGGCATGGGGTCCAGCCATCCGCACGCTCGCGTCCAGGCTCGGCATCCAGATCGACTCGCTGGAGGAGCGCCTGACGCGCCTTCCGACCCCCGAGCCCTTCGAGGTGCGCTCCGGGTGCATCGAGGCCGGCACGGCCGCCGGGCTCTACCTCCAGTTGCGGGGCGTGCGCGGCGGGAGCTCGCCCGTCGTCTTCGAACACGTCGCCCGGCTGCGGCCCGACATCGGGCCCGCGTGGCCCCAGCCCGGTGAGCCGGGGTGCTACCAGGTCCGCGTGTCCGGGGACCCCAACTACACGCTGGACATCCCCGTCGCCAGGGGGACGCAGCACGGCTCCGAGGCGCTCAGGGCCACCGCGATGCACCTCATGAGCGCCGTCCCCACCGCGCTGGCGGCACCACCGGGCCTCCTCACGGTGCTCTCGCTTCCGCCGACCGCGGTCGGCCCGGTGACGTCGTCATCCGTTCGCTAGTCCTTCTTGGTCTGCCGGTCTCTGGATGTGCGACACGTTTCAGGAAGCGAGCCCGAGCCGGGCGTTGCTGACGTATTCCCCGAGGACGTGCTCGATGGATCCGAGGGTGGGGCAGGGGACCAAGTCGCCAGGCGTTCGAATCGCATGACGCGACAGCCTGCGATGCGGCCCGCATGGCGCTATCTCGCGACGATCTGTGATGCCCTCAGGCTGCGCGCAGGCAGCAACGGCACGAGGTCGCGATCAGACCACTACCGCCGGCCCACCTCCCACAGCGCGACCAGCTCTTCCACGGCGTCGAGGCTGTGGCCGCTCACGAAGGCGTCGCAGAATGGCAGGGCGGCTGCCATCCCCGCCACCGCCGGCTCGTACCCTGGGGCGGCGCGGCGGG
>JAJYGM010000516.1 GCA_021785095.1 Actinomycetes bacterium | reverse complement strand
ACCAGTTCTTCAACGTGACGAAGCTCGTCCACAACGGGCTCCAGGGGATGGACGTCGCGCTCGACCAGGCGAAGCGGCAGACCTACGAGGACGCCAGCCGCCGCTTCGCGGACGCCTTCCAGGGGGAATACGACTACGTCGTCATCCACGACCCCCAGCCGGCCGCGCTCCGCTCGCTGCGACCGAACGCACCCGGCAAGTGGATCTGGCGGTGCCACATCGACCTGACCGCTGCGAATCCCGACGTGTGGGGGTTCGTCCGGCCGATGGTGGAGGCGTACGACGCCGCGATCTTCACGCTGCCGGACTACGTCATGCCCGACCTGCGCGTGGGCGTGCTCGCGTTCATCCCGCCCTCGATCGATCCGCTCTCACCGAAGAACATGACCCTGGCGCCGGCGCTCCTTGACGACGTGCTGTACCGGCTCGGCGTCGACCCGCACCGGCCGCTCCTGCTCCAGGTCTCGCGCTTCGACCCGTGGAAGGATCCGAAGGGCGTGATCCAGGTGTATCGCGCCGTGAAGCGCGAGATCCCCGGCGTGCAGCTCTCGCTGATCGGCTCGATGGCCAGCGACGACCCCGAGGGCTGGGGGATCTACAAGGACATCCTGCGGTACGCGGGGCAGGACCCGGACCTGACGATCATGACGAACCTCGACGGCGTGGGCGCGCTCGAGGTCAACGCCTTCCAGCGCGCGTCCGACGTGGTGCTTCAGAAGTCCCTGCGCGAGGGCTTCGGCCTGACCGTGAGCGAGGCACTCTGGAAGGGCGTGCCGGTCGTGGGCGGCCGGGTCGGCGGCATCCCGATGCAGATCGGCGACGACGCGGCGGGGCGGCTCGTCACGACGAACGACGAGGCCACGGCCGCCTCCCTCGAGCTGCTGCGCGACGACAACCTGCGCACGGGCCTGGGCGAGGCCGGCAGGGAGCGCGTCCGGCGCAACTTCCTTTCGACCCGGAACCTGCGCGACTACCTGCTGCTGTTCAACGCGCTCCGCACGGGGGACACGTCGCTGGTCCCCCAGGGCCGGATCGTCTAGCCACGCGGCTGCGAGGCGGGCGCAGGCCCGAGCCCGCCGCAACCCCTGCCCTACTCGAGCTCGATGCTCTCCCGCCGCGGCAGGTCGTCGGCGGCCCGCTCCTCCATCCGGTCGATCCAGTGGTCGATGAAGGCTCGCGCGGCGAGCAGCTGCTCCTTCCGGGCGGCGCGCATGTGCGCACGAACCTCCGGCGGGAAGACCTCCCGCCAGACGCCGACGAGCCCCTTGGGCGCCCGCGCCTCGCGCGTCTCCATCGCCGCAAGGCGGTCCGCGATCGCTTCGAGTCGCTCTTCGAGATCGGTCATCGCTTCTTCGCTCCTGCCTTCGCCTGCGGCCTTGCCGCGAACCTGACCGTCAGGACGTGGTCTTCCATGCCGGCACTGTCCGTGGGCAGACCCACGAGGGCGCGCGGAAGGATGAGGTTCCGGCGCCACCACCCCACCTGCACGACGAGCTCGTCGCCATTTCGATGCAGCCGCACCTCGTCGCGCGTGGTGAACGGCAGATCGAGCGCGAGCACGTACGTGCCGTCCTCGCGGTGGATGCGGTACGGCCGGCCGCGGTAGAAGAATTTCGTCGGATCCTCGTCCCCGAACACCGCGGCGCCGAGCGTCTCGAGCATCGCCGCGCCGGTGACCTCGTGCTCGAAGAACGGGGCCTGCCGGATCGGGACGGGATCGAAGTCGGCCTGCACCTCCGGCCAGTAGCGCGCCTGTGCCTGCCGCCACGCCTCGAAGTACGGGCCGGCGTCGTCCGGGACCACGCGATTGCAGATCACGAGGTCCGTCGGGTAGCCGTACAGGTGGAAGTACGTGAAGGCGCGCTGCGCCTCCCTGATCACCATCTTCTCGAGGTTCAGGACGAGCCGGATCGACGACATGTCGGGGTTTGCCAGCAGGTCGTGCATGTGCTCGAGCCGTGCGAACAGCTCCTCGCCGGCGTGGTAGAACTCGTCGCCCGGCATCGGCATGCCGAGGACCCGGCCGACGATCGGGCTCGTGACCTGCGCGATCCGGCGCTGCAGCGGGTAGATCTTCTCGATCCACCACTTGCCGGCCTCGGGCAGCGAGAGCAGGCGGAGCGTCTCGCCGGTCGGAGCGGCGTCGACGATGATGACGTCGAACTCGCCCTTGTCGTGGTGCTCCGCGATCCACAGGAGGCTGGCGAGCTCGTCCATGCCGGGGAGCACGCTCATCTCCTGTGCCATGACCACGTCGAGGCCGCGCCACTGGAACACGCTCGAGACGTATGCCTGGATCGTGCCCCAGTACTTCTCGATGTTGTGCGAGACCTCTGACTCCTGGCCCCACAGGTTCTCGGCGACCTTGACGGGTTCGGGCCCGAGCTCGGTGTCGAACGAGTCCGCGAGGCTGTGCGCCGCATCGGTCGACAGCACGATGGTCCGGTAGCCGCGGCGTGCCGCGAGCAGGCCGGTCGCGGCGGCGACGCTGGTCTTGCCGACGCCGCCCTTGCCCGTGTAGACGATGATCCGTGTCATGTGAGCTCCCGTGCGTCACGTCGATGGTACGCCGGGGAGCGCTCAGGCTCGGCAGGAGCCGCGACCTGAGCGTGTCGGAGCCGCTCGCAGCGCCCGGCCCGCCCCGGGTCGGCGGCGCGGTCAGGACGTCGCTCCCTTCCCAAGGTACGCAACTGCAACGTGCGCTCGGTCCGCGGACGCGTACGGCAAGCGCGGTGTGCGGCGAGCCGCGTCACCGGCGCTCGCGCCCGATGGGGCTGTGATCGATCTGAAACCATCGTCCCGGACGGGATGAAGCCCCTGCGCCCATGGGAAGGGCACCCTTCGGCGGCCAGTCCCCGCTGAACAGATCGAGATGCCCTTCATCGCCTGTTTCTCGGGCCCGTACCTGCCCTTCCGTTTCCTCGCCGAGGTCCGTCGGCTGTACGACGTGTCGCGCTGGTCCGTCGTCGAGGTCACGCCGACCGACGAGGGCGTCGTCGTCGAGCTCGCCGCGCCGTCCTGGCTGACCGATCTCGTTGCGGACCTCGCGACCAGGTTCGGCGGCACCGTCGTGCTGAACGCGGCAGAAGCTCTCCGCCTGCGCGACCTGGCCGCCGAGGCCCGGTCGCGG
>JAJYGM010000541.1 GCA_021785095.1 Actinomycetes bacterium | reverse complement strand
GACTCGACCCTACGGCGAGGCTGTATCAGCGCGGTGTGACTCTCACGCGGGGCGCCTCGGCCGACACGTCACCGCTCAGGGGGCGATGGCCCACGACGGCCGTCCCTGTCCCGGAGCAGATCATCGGATCTCCATGCCGGCCAACTGCGCGAGCGCCGGCCAGGTGGACACGTGGGGGACGTAGGTGCCCTTGCGGATTGTCGAGGCGTAACCCTTCGAGCAACCCGCCGCCGCCATGATCTCACTCAACCTGTGGCCGGCGAGGAGCGGCAGGACCGCCCTGCGGTACCAGTCACGGTCACAATGACCGGGAAGCCCGGCGTCGCCCAGCTCTCGCAAGGCGCGCTTGCGAGCGGCGATCGCCCGTCCGCGGTTGGCCCGGACAGCCGGCGCCTGGCGCGGGTCCTTGGCGTTGCACGCCTCGCACCTGATGTGGCGAGGGTTCTCGACCGGGCCGCCGCATGTCGGGCATGAGTAGGTTGGCGAGGGCGCCAGGGTGCTCGGGTGCTGCCGGGGTGCTGCTGGCGCCGGGCCAGTGCCAGGGGCGCTCTGCTTGCGGGCCTTCACGTGGGCGGCGGCTTCACGCCTCCAGCGCCGGGTGAGCGGCGTCACGGCCACGTACTTGCCTGCGAGCGCGTCTCCGAGCGTGTGGGCGACGTTCTCGGCCACTGGGGCGATCAGGTCGGACCATCGAGGCAGCATCCCGGCGAGTTCGTGAGTGAGAGGCGCGATGAGCCGGCAGTGCCCGTCGGGCAGCTGAGCGAAGTCCGCCTTCTTGAAGGCCCGCGAGCCCATGAGGTCGAGCACGAAGGCCTCGACGTCTGGTCGGACTGGCTCCATCAGGTCGAGCGCCATCGACTGGCGAGATCGGGCATCGAGATGGATGAGCCCCATACCTGGATCGAGCCCTACCGCACGGGAGGCGAGTCCGCCAGAGTGGTGTACGAGGGGTAGCCCAGCCTGAGGGTCCCCCCGGACGCGACGACCACCGCGTCAACCTTCAAGTACCTGCGAAGGAACTGAAGGGAGAACACGGTGGACGTCATCAACACGATGGGCGCGGGCGAGCTCGTGCGCAAGTACCTGGAGTCCGACGATGGCCACGACCTGCTCGCCGAGATGGTGAAGATGGCGGCCGAGCTGCTCATGGACGCCGAAGCCGATGTGCTGTGCGCGGCGGGCTACGGCGAGCGGACCGAGACTCGGGTGAACAGCCGCAACGGGCACCGGCACCGGCGCTGGGACACCCGGGCGGGGACCGTCACCCTCGACATCCCGAAGTTGCGCAAGGGCTTCTACCTGCCCTCGCTCCTCGAACCCCGCCGGCGAGCCGAGCAGGCCCTCGTGAGCGTGGTCTGCCAGGCCTACGTCGAGGGCGTCTCCACCCGCCGAGTCGACGACCTGGTGAAGGCCATGGGCATCGAGGGGATGTCGAAGTCCCCGGTCTCCGAGCTGGCGAAGAACCTCGACCAGAAGGTGGCCGAGTTCAGGAACCGCCCCCTCGACGCCGGTCCCTACACCTACGTCTGGCTCGATGCCCTCTTCCACAAGGTGCGAGAGGGCTGACGGGTCGTCTCGGTGGCGACCGTGATCGCCACCGGCGTGAACGTCGACGGCCACCGCGAGATCTTGGGTCTCGACTGCTTCACGACTGAGCACGGGGCCGGCTGGACGGCCGTCCTGCGGGGCCTCGTGGCCCGGGGGCTGTCCGGGGTCGCCCTCGTCGTCTCCGACGCCCACGAGGGCCTGAAGAACGCGATCGCCGCCACCCTGTCGGGCGCCACCTGGCAGCGGTGCCGCACCCACGCCATGAAGAACCTCCTCACCCAGGTCCCCAAGTCCGCCCAGGCGATGGTGGCGCCCCTGGTGCGCACCGTGTTCGCCCAGTCCGACGCCACCCAGGTGAAGGCCCAGTTCACCCGGGTCGTCGACCAGCTGGAGTCCCAGTTCCCCGCCGCTGCCAGCTTGCTGGTCGACGCCGAGCCCGACCCTCTCGCCTTCTCGACCTTCCCGACCGAGCACTGGAAGCAGATCTGGTCGAACAACCCCCAGGAGCGGCTCAACAAGGAGCTGCGCCGCCGGACCGACGTCGTCGGCATCTTCCCCAACCGGGCCGCCCTCATCCGTCTCTGTGGCGCCGTGCTCGCCGAGCAGCACGACGAGTGGGGCGTCGCCCGTCGCTACATGAGCGCCGAGTCGCTCGCCAAGGCCCGGCCCAACGTCATCACCGGTGCAATCACCACGGACTCGAAGGAGGTGGTGCCAGCGGAGCTGAAGAGCGTCAGCCGAACCCACGCAACATGGTTGACGTGGTGGTCGTCATACACCACTCCGCTGGACTTGACCGACCAGGGCAACCCCAAACGTGAAGACCTCGCCATTGTTCGGCGGGCATGAACCTCCCGGTGGCCCCGGATGGGTTCAGCGGACGTCGCGTGGCGGGGCTTTCTCTTCGGCCGGCTGGCGGACGGCGAGGCGGGGGAGCACAGCCAGACCTCGGGACACCAGGTCGCGCACGTCGCAGCTGACGAGCCGGCCGCTGACGGCGCGTGCTGCGGCGACGTAGGCCGCGTCGTACACGGAGATGCCGTGCTCTTCGGCGATGGCGGCAGCACCCTCGAGCAGTTGCGCATCGACGCGGACGAGCCCGGCGTCGTCGGCCACCGCGGTGACGCGGCTGCGAAGCCGACGAGCCGCAGGGTGGTCGCGCCAGGAACGGACGGCCACGTTCGTCACTTCGTAGAAGGCCAGGTCGAGGGTGGCGAGGGGATCGTCTCCGGCCAGGAGCCGGCGGCAGTCGTGGTGGTGCTCGTCGTCGGGATCTTCGCACGCCAGCAGGATGCTGGCGTCGAGGAGCCAGAGGTTCACGGCTCGGGCCGGTTCGCCTTCACGAGCGCTGCGACGCCGCCCCCGTGGCACCTGACGGGTCCGTCCATGGCGTCGATCTCGGCCATCCGCTGTGCGCGATGCGCACTCCTGCGACGCAGCGTCTCCTCCGCCAGCGCGCGGAGGTACCCGCTCCGGGTCGTTCCGCGACGGCCTGCCTCCATGTCGATGGCATGGAGCAGGTCGTCGGGCAGGGATACCATTACCTTGGCCACACCCGTAGTATACCCGGTGTTGCCAATGGC
>JAJYGM010000703.1 GCA_021785095.1 Actinomycetes bacterium | reverse complement strand
GCCAAGCTCCGCGAGGTGGTGGACGCGACGGTCGGCGACGCCCTCCGGGCGGTGGTCCATGAACGGGCGCTCGTCCACGACGTCATGACCATCGCCGATGTCGAGCGCATCCGCGACGAGATGGAACGGGCCGAAGCCCGAAAGCTCCAGCCGCACTTCATCCGGGCGTTCTTCCTCCAGGCCTTCGCTTTGTTGGGCGGGGCGGTTCGAGAGCGTGAGCCGGGCCGTTTCGAGATCACCCACGTCCCCGCCGAGCTGCGACGCCGGGACCGCCAGATCGGTCTCGGCGCGCCCCTGCTCCGCCGTTACGAGCGGGTCTCCTTCGACAAGGAGCTGATCGCCGTGGAGGGCCGGCCGCTGGCCGAGTACGTGACCCCGGGACACCCGCTTCTCGATGGCACCATCGACCTCATCATCGAGCGCCACGACTCGGCGCTTCGCCAAGGAGCCGTGCTCGTCGACGAGAGCGATCCGGGCGAGACGCCGCGGGTGCTCGTCTACCTCCAGCACTCGGTGGTCGACGGCCGCACCGTGGCCTCAGGTGCCCGGCGGGTCGTCTCGAAGCGCTTCGAGTTCGTCAACGTCGACCCCGAAGGCATCGCAACCACCGCGGGATGGGCGCCATACCTCGACTACCGGGCTGCTGACTCCACCGAGCTGGCACTTCTGGCTGCGGTCGTCGAAGGCGGATGGGTTCGCGAGGACCTGGAGCGCCGTGCGCTCGATCATGGGGTCCACCTCGCCCGGTCGCACCTCGAAGAGGTCCGGCGCCGAACCATCGACCGAGTGGATCGAACCGTCGCGGCAGTGAAGGAACGCCTGCAGTCGGAGATCCGCCACTGGGATCATCGGGCGAACCAGCTCAAGGACCGGGAGCTGGCGGGCAAGCTCCCCGCGAGTGGCATGAACTCTGCTCGCGCCCGGAGCCGTGCCGACGAGCTCGAAGCCCGCCTGAAACACCGCCTGGAGGAGCTGGACGCCGAACGCCAGCTCGCATCCCTGCCACCGGTCGTCGGCGGCGGCGCCCTGGTCATACCGGCCGGGCTGCTGGCCTCGCTCACCGGCGCTGCTCCTGCCGGCGTCCCCTTGCACGCCCAGGAGCGCACGGCGACCGAACGTGCCGCCGTCAACGCGGTCATGCAGGCGGAGCGCAGCCTGGGGCGAGACCCCGTGGAGATGCCACCGAACAACAAGGGCTACGACATCGAGTCCAAGGACCCTGATGGGGCGATGTGGTTCATCGAGGTGAAGGGCCGGGTCGCCGGTGCCGAGACCTTCACGGTGACGAGAAGCGAGGTCGGGGTGGGGCGCAACAAGCCCGACCAGCACATCCTTGCCCTCGCTGAAGTCAACGACGGGGTGCAGCCGGTCGTCCGCTACGTCCGGCGAGCTTTCGAGGACGTCGGCGAGCTGCCGTTCAACACGATCAGCGTCAACCTGCAATGGAAGGCCTACTTAGAACGCGGCGAGGAGCCGGCATGACCGAGAAGAGGAAGCTCATCGAGGTCGCCCTGCCTCTCGACGCGATCAACCGAGAAGCCGCACGCGAGAAGTCCATCCGTGCCGGGCATCCTTCGACGCTCCACCTGTGGTGGGCGCGCCGACCGCTGGCCGCGTGCCGGGCGGTCCTGTTCGCCTCTCTGGTCGACGATCCCTCGGCACATCCCGAGCTGTTCCCGACCGAGGCCGACCAGGACAAGGAGCGCGACCGGCTCTTCGACCTGATCGAGCGGCTCGTGCTCTGGGAGAACAGCAACAACCGCGATCTGCTCGCAGCAACCTGGGCCGAGATCGAACAGTCGTGCGAATCGGATGTTCCGGCGGTCATCGACCCGTTCAGCGGCGGCGGGTCCATCCCGCTCGAAGCCCAGCGGCTCGGCCTTCGCGTCGATGCCAGTGACTTGAACCCCGTTGCGGTCCTCATCAACAAGGCGCTCGTCGAGCTCCCGCCGAAGTTCTCCGGCCGTACGCCGGTCCACCCCAACCTCCAGGCAAGCCTCAACATCCAGTCGTGGACCGGAGCTCATGGCCTGGCCGCCGACGTACGAGCCTACGCGAAGTGGATGAACGACGAGGCCAAGTCCAAGATCGGCAAGCTCTATCCCGATGTCACCGTGCCGGGCGGGCGAGGCACGCAGCGGGCAACGGTGATCACCTGGCTCTGGGCGCGCACGATCAACTGCCCGAACCCGGCGTGCAAATCGACCATGCCGCTGCTCAACTCGTTCACCGTATCCCGCAAGCGCGGCCGAGAGGCGTGGCTGCGCGCCGAGCCGGACCGGTCCTCCCAGTCGGTCTCCTTCTCCGTCGAGCACGGCCCGGGCTGCCCATCCGACGGTACCGTCAACCGGCGGGGCGCGACCTGCCTCGTCTGCCACACGACCATCCCGCTCGCCGAGGTGCGGAAGGCCGCGAAGTCGGGTGATCTCGGGTCCCAGCTCCTCTGCACGGTCGCCGAGGGTCAACGGCGCCGTCTCTACCTGGCGGTGGATCAAGAGCAAGTCGCTGGAGCAGACGTCGACGCGCCTCAAGATATCCCCGAGACGAGTCTTCCGACAGCAGCGCTGGGTTTCCGGGTTCAGGGCTACGGCATCACCCGGCATTCACAGCTCTTCACCAACCGCCAGCTGTGGGCGATGACGACGTTTGCCGATCTCGTCGCCGAGGCACGCGAGCGGGTGCTCGCCGATGGCGGTGATGTCGAGTACGCGGACGCGATCGCGACGTACCTGACGCTCGGCATCGGTCGACTGGCGAATCGCTGCTCCAGCCAGAGCTTCTGGCATACGGGCGGCGAGAAGGTCGAGCAGGTGTTCGGCCGGAACGCCCTTCCGATGATCTGGGTCTACGCGGAGGCGAACCCGTTCTCCACCTCGTCGGGCAACTTCCTCGGCCAGATCGACTACCTGGCCGACGCGCTCGAACCGGTCCCAGCCCGAGGAGAGGCGGTTGTCCGTCAGCTCGACGCTGCCGCCGAGATGGATGGTCGCACCGGGATGGTCTGCACTGACCCCCCGTACTACGACAACGTGCCCTACGCGGACCTGTCCGACTTCTTCTACATCTGGCACCGCCGATGCCTGTCGAGGATCTACCCCGACCTCTACGCCACCCTCCTCGTCCCGAAGTCCC
>JAJYGM010000280.1 GCA_021785095.1 Actinomycetes bacterium | reverse complement strand
GGTCGGGCGTCGCACCCGGTAGTCGTAGATCGCATCGGCATCGAAGGTGGCGAGCACGGTCCCGGACTCCGCCAGCTGTCCGGCGGCGGTCGTCCCCGCCCCACCGGCGTCCACCCAGCCCTCGAGGACCGCGATGATGACCGGGCGCTCGGGCGCAGGCTCACCGGTGAGCTCGTACAGGTCGGGCATGCTCAGGCGATCCCGGAGGTCGCCAGGGCCTGCTGTGACGCCTCGGCCAACATCCTCACATTGTCCGCCATGAAATCGATGCCGGAACGGTCACCACCGGCAGCGCCTCCGATGTAGCGGGCGAACACTCCCTGCAGGATGCACGCGAGCTTCCAGTACCCGAACGCGACGTAGTAGTCGAGACCGGAGAGGTCCCGGCCCGTGGCGCCCGCATAGAGCTGGCGGAGGTCGGAACGGCGCAGGAAGCCCTCGGCCAAGGTCGGTGACGCGACTCCCAGCGCCTGGGTCCCACCGTCCGGCTCGGACCAGTAGACCATCAGGAGCCCGACGTCCGCGAGCGGATCGCCGAGCGTGCAGAGCTCCCAGTCGAGCACCGCTCGTAGGGTCCCGTCGTCCCCGAGCATGGTGTTGTCGAGGCGGTAGTCGCCGTGCACGATCGTGGCGCCCTGCTGCTCGGGGACTGACGCCGCCAGTCGCTCGTAGATGTCGTCGACGGTCGTCGGCCGCTCCATGCCGTCGACCTGCGACTTGTCGAACTGCCCGTGCCAGCGCTGGAGCTGGCGGGACAGATAGCCCTCACGCCTGCCGAGGTCGCCGAGGCCGACGGCGTCGACGTCGAGGCCGTGCAAGGCGGCGAGGACGGCGATGAGCGACTCGCTCGCGCGCCGGCGTCCGGCTGCGTCGAGCACTCGCTCGGCGATCGCGCGGTCCCGGAGGATGTGCCCCTCCACGTACTCCATCACGTAGAACGGCGCCCCGTTCACGGCCTCGTCGTCGCAGAGGCCGAGGGTCTGCGCGACCGGCACGGCGGTCGGGCTGAGCGCCGAGACGATCCGGTGTTCGCGGCGCATGTCATGTGCTGTCGGCAGCACGTGGCTCACCGGGGGGCGGCGGAGCACGACCCGGTGCCCCGCCTTGTCCTCGACGCGGTAGGTCAGGTTCGAGCGACCGCCCGCGATGAGCTCGAACAAGAGCGGCGGCTCGAGCCCGACGTGCTCCGCCAGCCAGGCAGTGGTCGGTCCCTCGTCGATGCCCTCCATCCCACCGAGGCTACCGATGCCATCTCGCGGGTGCGCGGCCGCAGGTCAGTTGACGACGTGGAGCGAGTGGTCCGCCGCGTTGCAGGCGAGCGGCCCGTCGCCTGTGGCCACCAGGATGTCCTCGATCCGCGCACCGAAGCGACCCTGGAGGTAGATGCCCGGCTCGACCGAGAAGGCGTGGCCGGCGGTGAGCGGCTCTGAGTTCCCGGAGACCATGTACGGATCCTCGTGCTCCTCGATGCCGATTCCGTGCCCGATGCGGTGGATGAACGCGTCGCCATAGCCTGCCGCCGCGATGAGCTCCCTACCGACCACGTCCACCTGCTCGCACGGCGTCCCGACCACCGCCGCCTCGACTGCCCGGCGCTGTGCGTCCTCGAGCACCCGGTAGAGCTCACGGAACTCGGGGTCGGGCTCGGCGCCTCCGGCCACGACCGTCCGGGTCGTGTCGGAGCAGTAACCGACCGAGTCGTCGAGGTAGTACGTGCCGCCGAAGTCGCAAACGACGGGCTCGCCCGCACGGATCACACGGGCTCCCGGCTCGTGGTGCGGGCTGGCTGAGTTCGGGCCGCTGCCGACGATTGCGAAGTTGACGCGACGGTGGCCCTCAGCAACGAGGCGCTCCCCGATCTCCTTCGAGACCTCCGCCTCGGTCCGCCCGGCCAGCCGGATCTCCCCGCCGAGCAGCGCATCCGAGACGCGGTCGGCTGCGGCACCCGCCGCTCGGAGGGCGGCGACCTCGGCGGGATCCTTGATGGCCCGCAGCCGCGACGTGACCCGGCCTGCGGGCGCGAAGGTGGCAGCGGGCAGCGCCTCCTCGAGCGCCAGCAGATGCGACGCCCAGGTCCGGTCGGAGATCCCGAGTCGGGTGGCTCTGCCGACCAGTCCGACGATCAAGGCGACCGGGTCCTCGATCTCTCTCCAGGGCCGCAGCCGGAACAGCCGGGAGTCGTGAGCCACCCGGGGCGCCTCGAGTTCGGGCACGACGAGCGTCGCCTCGTCGTCGACCGGCACGACGAGCATCGTGATGCGCTCGAGCGGCATCGCCTCGTAGCCGCACAGCCAGGGGAGGTCCGCCCCGAGCGAGAGGAGCAGCACGTCGACGTCGGCCGCCCGCATGGCGTCCCGCACGCGCGCCATCCGCTCGCCCCTGGCGAGCACGGGGTCGAGTACGGCTGCGCTCACGACGCCGTCACCTCGAGCGATCGCGCCCCAGCAATACCGGGGCCGGCCGTTGCTCGTCCCGCCGCCTCCCGGGCGTGGTAGCTCGAGCGCGTGAGCGGCGAGGCCTCCACATGGGCGAGACCCATCGCTCTCCCCGCCTCTGCCAGCCGCCCGAACTCCTCGGGGGTCCACCAGCGGGCGACCGGGAGATGCCGGGCGCTCGGGCGCAGGTACTGGCCGATCGTGACGATGTCGACGCCGACGGATTGCAGGTCGGCAAGGGTGGCGAGCACCTCAGGCTCCGTCTCTCCCATTCCGAGGATGATGCCCGACTTCGTGACGAGACCGGCGGACTTCGCCCGGGCGAGCACCGAGAGGCTGCGGGCGTAGGAGGCCGACGGGCGCACGGCGCGCTGGAGTCGCAGCACCGTCTCGACGTTGTGGTTGAGGACCTCCGGCCGGGCGTCGAAGATCGTGCGAAGTGCAGCCGCGTCTCCCCTGCAGTCCGGGATGAGCACCTCGATGGCCGTGCCGGGAGAGCGACGCCGGATCGCCTCGATGGTGGCGACGAAGGCCGAGGCACCGCCGTCGGGCAGGTCGTCGCGCGCGACCGCCGTGATCACCGCGTGCGCCAGGCCGAGCCGAGCGACGGCCTCGGCCACGTGCTCGGGCTCGTCCTCGTCGAGTGCCAGAGGGTGGCGCGTATCCACGAGGCAGAAGCCACACGCCCGCGTACACCGCTCCC
>JAJYGM010000685.1 GCA_021785095.1 Actinomycetes bacterium | reverse complement strand
GAGCGCCTTGGGGTTGTAGTGCGCCGTCTCGAAGGCGCTGATGAAGCTCGACACCGTCGGGACGTCGACCGAGCCGACGAGGGCGACTGTCGCCTTGCTCGCGGCCATCGCGTCGGCGATCGGGGTGAAGTCGGTGGTCTCTGTCGGGAAGACGTTTGTATAGGCAGTCTTCACCCCGGCCGCCTCGAGGACCTTCCGGGCGGTCGGGAACTGCGACGACGTGAAGATTGTTGTGATCGTGGCGTACGCCGCCGACTTCGGGCGCTTGGACTTCGGCATCGACGCGAGCCACTTGGCGAACGGCACGAGGCCTGTGGCGACCGGGTAGGACACGTCGAAGACGTTCGGCAGCCCCTGCTCGAAGATCTTGGGCGCGCCGCCCGCCCCTTCGATGAGCGCGTAGCCGTAGCGGTGCGCCACCTTTGCAGATGGCAGCGTCAGCAGCGACGAGAACGGCCCGATCGTGAGCTTCACGTGGTCGTGCGCGATCAGCGTGGTGTAGTTCGTCGCCGCCTGGTTCGGTGTCGACTTGTCCGAGATGATCTTCAGCTCGATGCGGTGCCCCAGCAGGCCGCCGTGCGCGTTCTGGAACGCCTGCCACAGGTGGTAGCCGCGTGTGAACGCCTTGCCTGCAGCCGAGAATGTGCCCGTCAGCGAGAGCGAGGCACCGATCACCACCGGCGACCCGAGCTTCTCGTGGCGAGCCGAGCCGGCGCCCGAGGTGCCAGCCCATGCCGCGACGATGGTCCCTGCGACGAGGATCCCCGCGACACCTCCTCGAGCGAGACGCGACCGCAGCTTCCAGCCCGCTGCTCCGTCACTCGCACTGCTCGTCTTCATGATCCCTCCCTTGTTTACCTTCACGAGTCCGGCGAGACGGCCTCTTGACACGCGACCTTCCCACCGGATCCCCCCTTGCAACTACGCGCGGCTGACCTCTTCCTGGCCCACGCCCGCGCGCCGCCGGCCGTCGCCGACAGGTCCAGCGCTTCCGCCTCCCGGCCGCTCGCCTAGGGCGTCGGCAGTCCCTGCCGGCGCAGGCGCGGGCGCGGGCGACAACCCGTCACCGACCTCGACGTCCTCGCTGCGCAGCTCGAGCCCCGCACCGCGTGCGGTGAGCTGGATCATCGCGGCGAAGTCCATGTCGCCGATCCCCTCGCCGATCCCGGCCTGCAGCAGCTGTCGGACGAGCGCCGCGACGGGCATCGGCGTCTCCAAGAGGCGCGCCGCGTCGAGCCCGAGATCGAAATCCTTGTGGAGCAGCCGGGTGGTGAAGGTCGGCGTGAAGTCCAGGTTCACGAGCGCCGGCGTCTTGTACCCGGTGAACATCGACCCCATGACCGAGTCGTTCAAGAAGGCCAGGAAGTCGTGCCGGCGCACGCCGCCCTTCTCGGCGAGGACCGTAATCTCGATCAGCGACTGGATGACCACGCCGAGCAGCAGGTTATGGCAGAGCTTCACGAGCCGCGCCTCGTCGCCCTCGCCGACGTAGGTCGCCTCGCGCGCGACGGTCGCGAGGTACGGGTAGGCGGCGTCGAAGGCGTCCTTCGGGCCAGACACAGCCATCGTGAGCCGCCCGGCGCGCACGACCTTCGGGTTCCCGCTGACAGGCGCGGCCAGGAAGGCCACCGAGCGAGCCACAGCAAGGTCCCGAGCGCGGGCGCTCGCCTCCTGGGACACGGTCGAGCAGTCCACCACGATCTTCGGCGACGATTGCCCTGCGAAGAGCCCCTTCTCGCCGTCCAGCACCTCGAGCAGGTCCTCGGACGAGGCCACGGTCACGAACACCACGTCCCGGCTCCCGAGCTCCGAGACGGTGCCGACGACGTCCGCCCCCTTGCCCGCGAGCACTTGGGCCTTCTCGCGGGTGCGGTTGTAGACGGCGAGGTCGAAGCCTGCAGCGAGGAGGCGCTCGGCCATCGCGCTGCCCATCCTTCCGGTCCCGATCCAGCCGAGGGAGCCCCCTGCAGTCGCTTGCGCAACCGATTGCATTGTTGCAAGTCTGCGGATTGCCCGCTCAGTTGTCAAGCGCGCGGAGCGGAAATGTCCGAGCGAATCCCCTGGCGTTCAGCTCGCGACGCGTTCGCGAGCTGGGGCCGTGGACCCCCGCACGATCAGCCGAGGCGCGAGATGGACGACCTCTGCCGGCGTGCCGGGAAACCGCAGCCGACCGAGCAGCAGCTCGGCCGCATGGACGCCGAGGTCGTAGTGGGGAATGCGGACGGTGGTGAGCGGAGGGTTCAGCCGATCGATGAACGGCATGTCGTTGAAGCCCACGATCGAGACGTCGGCCGGGCACTCGAGGCCCGCGCGCTCCACGACCGAGTAGCAGCCGAGCGCGAGCATGTCGTTGCCCGCGAAGATGGCACTCGGGCGGTCCGGCTTCGAGAGCAGCGCGGTCGCACAGCGCTCACCCTCGGAGATCGAGAACGCCTGCGCGAACACCACGTCTGTGGGGTCGGCGACGGTCCCGGTCGCCGCCATCGCCGACACGAAGCCGTTGTAGCGCGCGTGTCCGGTCGACAAGGTCTGCGGTCCGGCGACGTGGCCGATCCGCTCGTGACCGAGCAACCGCAGATGCTCGACGACCATGCGCACCCCAGCGGCGTCGTCCGCCGAGACGCACGGGAATCCCCCACCCTCCACGACGCGGTTGAAGAGCACGATCGGGATGCCGATCTCCGCGAGCTCGGCGACACCCACGTCTTGTCGCCGAGCCGTGGCGAGCACGAGCCCGTCGACCCGCCGGTCCACCATCCCCTCGAAGATCCGTCGCTGGCGGTCCGGGTCGTTCTCCGTATTGGCCAGCAGCGCGACGTACCCGTCTTGGAACAGGCGGTCCTCCACGCCGCGCACCATGGGGGGGAAGAGCGGGTTATTGATGTCGGGGATGACGATCCCGACCGAGTTGGTCCGTCGCGTCTTGAAGCTCCGGGCGAGGAGGTTCGGCTTGTAGCCGAGCTGCGTGGCCGCAGCGAGCACGCGCTCGATCGTCTCGGGCCGGACGAGCGACTTCGTCTCGTCGTTCAGCGCGCGCGAGGCAGTGCCCGGATGCACTCCCGCAGCGTCCGCCACATCCCGTAGCGTCACGGTGTCTTTGGGCCCCATGCCTCCACCGGCCTCTGGACTCGCCAGTCG
>JAJYGM010000464.1 GCA_021785095.1 Actinomycetes bacterium | reverse complement strand
TAGGCCTTCCGTGCCCCCGCATACTCGGCAGCCTCCATCACCGCCCGTTGTTCCACCCCGGTGATCCCAGAGGGCACGCAGATCACCATGCGGGGCTTCGCGAAGCGGCGCTGGTGCACCCGGTGGATGAAGTAGCGCAGCATCTTCTCGCAGATCTCGAAGTCTGCGATGACACCGTCCTTCAGAGGCCGGATCGCTTGGATGTTGCTCGGGGTCCGGCCGATCATGCGCTTCGCCTCGGCGCCCACGGCAAGCGGGCGTCCGTCCTTTACATCGACGGCGACGACCGACGGCTCGTTCAGCACGATGCCCCGCCCCCGCACGTAGACGAGCGTGTTCGCGGTGCCGAGATCGACCGCCATGTCGCGGCCGAGCAGGTTCAGACGATTGTCAGGCATCGACCTAGGGCTCCTCTCCGAGGACCGAATCCCGAAGGACGTCACGCCGGGGACCTCGCAAGGGTCCTCCGACAGGGGGTAGCCCCAAGGCTACCGGGACCACCCGTCGCTGCACAAGGGCGGGACCCGCCCCGCTCCACAGGCGGGACCTGCCCCGCTCCACAGGCGGCCGAGCTCAGGGAAGATCCAGCTCAGGGAAGAACAGGTCGATCTCACGTGCTGCGGACTCGGGCGAGTCCGATCCGTGCACCAGGTTCTCGGTCAGTTCGATCGCCAGGTCACCTCGGATGGTCCCGGGCGCCGCTTGCTTCGGGTTGGTCGTCCCCATGAGCGTGCGAACCACGGCGTACGTGTCCTCGTCCGGCCCTTCGACAACCATGATCAGGGCCGGCGAACGGGTGATGAACGTGACGAGGCTCTCGAAGAACGGCTTTCCCTGGTGCTCGGCGTAGTGGCGGCTCGCGGTGCCCCGTGTGATGGTCCGCAGCTCGGCGGCCGCGACGCGCAGGCCCTTGCGCTCGAAGCGAGAGAGAATTTCCCCTGCGAGACCGCGCTCCATCGCGTCGGGCTTCACGATGACGAGGGTTCTGGTCACGAGCCGTGGACCCTAGCAGGGCGCTCGCAGCGCCGAGAACCGCCTCAGCGGCCGGGTGGCGCACCCGTCATCGGCCGGGTGGCGCACCCGCCGGCGCCTCGACGAGGAGGCTGCGAGCTTCGGCCACCACGTACAACGAGCCGGCGATCACGACGAGACCCTCGCTGCCGACGGCCTCCAGTCCGAGCCGCACCGCATCGGCGACCGTCCCAGCCACGACGACCTCCATGCCGGCCGCCCTCGCCGCGTCGGCGACGGCTTCTGGCGGCTGGGCCCTCGGCGATGCCGGAGCACACGCGACGAGGGTTCGCACGCCTGCAGATACGAGGGGGGCGACCATCGCCGACGGGTCGCGCCCGGTGAGCATGCCGATCACCGCGACCGTCCTGCCCGGCACTGCGAAGTCACCGAGCGCACGAGAGAGCGCCTGCATGCCGGCGACATTGTGCGCTCCGTCGAGGAGGCACAGCGGCCTGCGCCCCACGACCTCGAGGCGGCCGGGGACGCTGACCTTGGCGAACCCTTCCGCCACGACGTCCGGATCGAGCGGCGCTCCGAAGAACGCCTCGACCGCCGCCAGCGCGCACGCGGCGTTCAGCCCCTGGTGCTCGCCATGGAGCGGCACCGCCACGTCGCGGTAGCGGCTTCCCGGGGTCCGGAGCTCGACCAGCCGGCCGCCAACCGCGAGCCGGTTGCTCGTGCAGTCGAATTCCTCGCCACGGACCCATACCTGCGCGGCACCAGCTTCGTCGGCGACCGAGCGGATCGCGTGCACGAGTAAAGGGTCTTGCTCTCCTACTACCACGATGCTCCCCGGCTTCACGATGCCCGCCTTGTCGCGGGCAATGCCGTCGAGCGTGGGGCCGAGGATGTCGGTGTGGTCATAGCTCACGTTCGTGAGGACCGCGACGGTGCCGTCGACCACGTTGGTCGCGTCCCACGTGCCACCCACGCCGACTTCCACCACCGCCGCGTCCACCGCCACATCGGCGAACCACGTGAACGCTGCCGCGGTGAGCAGCTCGAAGCGCGTCGGGCGGTCCGCGAGGGTTGGCTCGATCAGCGACAGGGTGCTCAGCACCTCGCGAAGGGAACCGTCGTCGATGGCGGTTCCCGAGCGCGAGATCCTCTCGTTCACCTTGGAAAGGTTTGGACTGGTGTAGGTGCCGACCGAGAGCCCCCGTGCACTGAGCAGGGCCGAGGCCATGGCCGCGGTCGAGCCCTTCCCGTTCGTGCCGGTGACGTGGATGGCGGGATAGGCGCGCTCGGGATCACCGAGCACACGCATGAGCTCGCGCATGCGGTCGAGGGTCGGCAACGACCGCCGGCCGGGGCTCTTCGACTCGAAGTCGATGTGGCCGTCGAGCCAGCAGATGGCGTCCTCGAGGGAGGCGAAGGCCGGCGCCATGAACGCCGTGCTCAGCCGATCAGGATGCTGCCCGGCGGCTCCGGGTCACAGCCTTCGTCGGCGACTCCCCCAAGGGGACGAGAGTCGGGTGGACCCGATCGAGCACGACCGCTCGGTCGACGACGCACTTCCCCACGTCGCTCCTGCTGGGCAGGTCGTACATCACGTCCAGAAGCACCTCCTCGAGGATGGCGCGCAGACCGCGCGCGCCGGTCCCTCGCAAGAGCGCTTGCTCCGAGACCGCTTCCAGCGCGTCCGGCGCGAACTCGAGCTCGATGCCGTCGAGCGCGAACACACGCTGGTACTGGCGGGTCAGAGCGTTCTTCGGCTCGACGAGGATCCGGATGAGGGCATCCTTGTAGAGCTGGCTGACCGCTCCTACGACCGGAAGGCGGCCGATGAACTCGGGGATGAGCCCGAACTTCATCAGGTCCTCAGGGAGGACGTGGCGGAGGATCTCGGTGTCGTCGTGCTCGTTACGCTGCCGCACCTCGGCGCGAAACCCCATGCCCTTGCGCCCGATCCGGCTTTCGATGATCTTGTCCAGACCGGCGAACGCGCCACCGCAGATGAAGAGGATGTTCGTGGTGTCGATCTGGATGAACTCCTGATGGGGGTGCTTGCGCCCCCCCTGGGGGGGCACCGATGCCGTGGTGCCCTCCAGGATCTTCAAGAGGGCCTGCTGGACCCCCTCCCCCGAGACGTCGCGCGTGATCGAGGGGTTCTCGCTCTTGCGGG
>JAJYGM010000710.1 GCA_021785095.1 Actinomycetes bacterium | reverse complement strand
GCAGGATCGGTTTCGTCGCTCCGTACGCGATCCCCGAGGTGATCCGCGAGATCGACTCCTACACCATGGGCGCCCGTGAGACCCACCCAGGGGCAACGGTGCAGGTCGTGTGGACGAACTCGTGGTTCAACCCCGCCGCGGAGCGTCAAGCCGCACAGAGCCTCGTGTCCACAGGCGTGGACGTGCTCGGTGACGGCGTCGACGACCCGGCCGTCGGCCAGGTCGCAGCAGCTGCGGGCATCAAGTGGACGGGCTACGACTCCGACCAGAACCAGTACGCGCCGAACGCGTACCTGACGAACGCCATCTACGACTGGGCTCCCTACTACGTGAGGGACGTCAGGGCTGCGATGGAAGGGACCTGGAGGAGCCACTTCTACTACGGCAACATCGCCGACGGCTCGATCACGCTCGCCCCGTTCGGCAAGAGCGTCTCCCAGACGGCGAGGACCGCCATCCTGGCCAAGGAGGCACAGTTCAAGAACGGGACGTTCAACCCCTTCACCGGGCCGGTGATCAAGCAGGACGGCTCGGTCGGGATCCCGGCCGGGAAGACCATCCCG
The DNA here is from genome assembly GCA_021785095.1 of Actinomycetes bacterium. The sequence continues at coordinate 2,578 of JAJYGM010000710.1, read as the reverse complement.
GTGTGGGACGCGCACAACCAGAACGCCCTCAGCCGCTACACCCTCAGCTGGTTCGTGAAGGGTGTCATCGGGAGCGCCAAGGGCTGACCGTCCGATGACCGACACCGCACCGGCGGCGGCCAGCCCGGCACTGGCCGCCCGGTCCGTCACGAAGCGATTCCGGGGGGTCGTCGCCAACGACCGGGTCGACTTCGAAGTGGCAGCCGGCGAGGTCCACGCCCTCCTCGGGGAGAACGGTGCAGGAAAGACGACCCTGTGCAACGTGCTCACGGGGCTGTACCGCCCCGAGGAGGGCTACGTGGAGATCGGGGGCAAGGCGGTGCGGATGCACTCGCCCCATGACGCTCACGAGGCCGGGATCTTCATGGTCCACCAGCAGTTCCGGCTCGTGCAGAGCCTGAGCGTCGCAGAGAACGTGGTGCTCGGTTGGACTCGCCACGGTGGCACGTGGTTCGCTCCCCGGCGGGTGGAGCCCGAGGTGGCTGCCCTGGCTGAGCAGTACGGGATGGACGTGGCGCCGCAGGCAAAGATCTGGCAGCTGTCCGTCGGCGAGCAGCAGCGGGTGGAGATCCTGAAGGCGCTCTACCGCGGGGCCCGCATCCTCATCATGGACGAGCCGACGAGCGTCCTCACCCCGCAGGAGGTGGACCAGCTCGTGGCAACCCTGCGAGCGATGGCGCGGTCCGGCTCGGCCGTCGTGTTCATCTCGCACAAGCTCCCAGAGGTCCTCGCCGTCTCTGACCGGATCACGGTGCTCCGCAGCGGGAGGACGGTCGGAACGGTGGACACCGCTGCGACGAGCGCCGAAGCCTTGGCCCACATGATGGTCGGCCGCGACGTGGTCTTCGGGGATCACGCGGCGGCTCACCATGCCGGCGGCGAGGTCGTGCTGAAGCTCGAAGGCCTCTGTGCAGAGAACGACATGGGCACACCAGCTCTGGTCGACGTCGGCCTGGACGTGCACGCGGGCGAGATCCTCGGGATCGCCGGTGTCGCCGGCAACGGCCAGCGCGAGCTCGCCGAGGTGATAGCGGGTGAGCGCCCGCGAACCGGCGGAAGCGTCACCATCGCTGGGAAGAGCCAGCAAGGAAGGCCGTGGGAGGCGATCGACACCGGTCTCGGCTACGTGCCGGAGGATCGCATGGGCGTGGGCGTCGCGCCGGGCCTCAGCATCACCGACAACCTCCGCCTCAAGAATTACAGGCGGGGCGGGACCATCCTGCGCAAAAAGAAGGCCACGGAGGAGGCGGAGGAGCTGATCCGGAGGTTCGACATCGTGGCGAGAGGACCGCGGACGCTCGCCCGCGAGCTGTCGGGAGGAAACCTCCAGAAGCTGATCGTGGCGCGGGAGCTGTCGAGCGGCGCCAAGGTGCTCGTTGTCTCCTCGCCGACGCGGGGGCTCGACGTGGGCGCGACCGAGAGCGTCCGCACGTTGCTCGCGGATTCGGCGCGAAGGGGCGTCGCGGTGGTGCTCATCAGCGAGGACCTCGACGAGATCTTCGAGCTCGCCGACCGCATCGCGGTCCTCTACCGAGGACGGGTGACAGGCGTGCTGAACCGTGGGGAGGCCGACGTCGACCGCATCGGGCTGATGATGGCCGGGGAGGTGGCGGCGTGATCCCCTTCACGATCCGCTTCGAGCCGCGTGAGCGCCTGTCCCGCTGGATCAACATCTGGGTGCCTGTGGCCGCCATCGTGCTCGCGCTCGTGATCGCCGGCGCCGTCCTCGCAGTCTCGGGTCACAACCCCTTCACCACCTACCAGCAGATCATCCAAGCCGCCTTCACACAGCCTGGTGCCTTCACCCAGACGCTCGTCAGCACGACCCCACTGCTCTTCACGGGCCTCGCCGCGGCCGTCGCCTTCCGGATGCGGATCTGGAACATCGGCGCAGAGGGCCAGCTCTACCTGGGGTCCATCGCGGCTGCCGGGGTCGGGCTTTACCTGCAGAACCTTCCCGCGCCGATCGTGGTCCTCGCGATGATGGTCAGCGGGGCCATCGCCGGGTCGTTGTGGGCCGCGATCCCAGGCACGCTGCGCGCCTACTTCAACACCAACGAGATCCTCACGTCGCTGTTCCTCAACTACGTCGCCGACTACCTCATGTACTACCTGATCTTCGACTCGACGTCGTTCTGGCGAGACCTCACCTCACCAGCAGCCCGGGTCTTCCCACAGGGCAAGACCCTCGCGGCCTCCGGCAACTGGCCGGCACTGACGATCTTCACGATCGCGGTACCGCTCGGACTGATCGTCGCGGTCGGCGTCTCGGGACTCCTCTGGGGCATGATCCGGGGGACGCGCTACGGCTTCGAGATGCGCGTCATGGGGGATGCCCCGCGGGCGGCGAGCCACGCGGGCATGAACATCCGCCGAAAGATCATCTCGATCATGTTCGTGTCGGGCGCCGTGGCCGGCCTCGGAGGAGCGAGCCAAGTCGGCGACTTCCGCCATGTGCTCGACCCCCGGGGTCTCGAGCAGGCGCAGTTCGGCTACACGGGCATCGTGGTGGCGGCGCTGGCGCGTTACAACCCCATCTCGGCGATCCTCGCCGCACTCGGGATCGGGGTGCTCACGA
>JAJYGM010000272.1 GCA_021785095.1 Actinomycetes bacterium | reverse complement strand
CCGCTCGTCGTGGCCTCGTCGCCATACCGCACTCGCGCGGCGTCCCCGAGGGGCATGCACGTAAGGCCGCCGCTCTGGAGCGCCACCACCTCGGCGGGAAGGACCGCGCCTGTCGAGCGGTGCACGAAGACGGCGTCCCCGACAGCCGCCTCGATCCCTTCGACCTCGATCCTCAGACCCACGACCCGGGTGACCCGGCCGGTCCGCCGGACACGGGCCGCGTCGAGCAGCTCACGGCGCACCCAAGGCTGTGCGAAAGCGCTCACCCGAGCGCGACCTCCTGGAGCCGCCGGCGGACCCGGTCGAGCGCGGTGGAGACCTGGGCGTCGATCCTGCAGGCGCCGACCGTGACGACGCACCCCGTCGCGTCGACCACCGGGTCACGGACGACGTCGACCCGGCCGGTCTCGGCCAGGGCGGCGATCTCGCCGTCGGAGAGCCCTGCGTGGGGGCTGACCCGGATGACGAGGTCGGGCCCTTGTGGAGCCAGCGCGAGTGCCCGGACGATCGTCTCTTGGAGCGCCTGGCGCTCCTCCGTCGCCCTCCCGACGAGCACCTCGGCAAGGTCGACGACGAGCGCCGCGACGTCGTGCCCCACCTCGTGCACGACCTCCTCGCGCATCGACGCGGCGATCTCGGCCGCCTCGGCGATGCTGGAGGCCATCTGCTCGATCCGCTCGAGGCGCGCAGCTCCGACGGAGGCCAGGGCTTCAGCGCGACCCGCGGCCCTGCCCTCTTCGAACCCCTCTCGCCGTGCCTCGGAGACGAGGAGCCCGACCGGCGCAAGCTCGTGCTCGCAGGGCGCGGGCGAATCGCCGCGATCTGCCACCGTCGGCAGGACGCGGGAGACCTTCTCGGGCTGGCGCATGATCCGCCACGACCTAGGCAATGAGCTCATCGCCTGCCCTCTGGACGCTGATCGTGCCGTCGTCGATGAGACCGCGCACGGTCCGCACGACATTGGCCTGTGCGGCTTCGACCTTGGACATGAGCTGGGCGCCGAGCGACTGGGTCTCCTCCTCCAAGTCGGCCAGGAAGCGCTCCGTGCTGTTCTTCTTGATCTTCTCGGCGAGCTCCTTGCTCGCCGTCTTGAGCGCGAGCGCGAGTGTGCGCAAGGTCACCGTCCGCACGATCTGCTGGATCGCGGCGTCGTCGAGGTTCACGATGTCGTCGAAGACGAACATCTCGTCTCTGATCTGCTCCGCGAGCTCGGGGTCGTGCTCCTCGATGAGCTTCAGGATCTCCCGGTCCTGACCGCGCTCCACGTTGTTCAAGATCGCCGCGGCGGCGGGGACCCCGCCTGCCGTCGCGGACGAGACGCCTGCGGACGTCGACGCCATGCGGTTCCTTAGGACGCTCGCGACCTCCGAGAGCGTCTCCATCGGGACCGTCGACAACGAAGCGAAGCGGCGCACGACGTCCGCCGCCTTTCCCTTCTCCATGTGCTCGAGCACCCGGGCGGCGAGCTCGGGGTAGATGTTGGCCAGGACGAGGGAGACGGTCTGGGGGTGCTCCTCGGAGAGGAAGCCGGCGATCTGTGCCGGCTCGACCGTGTTCAAGAACGCCAGCGGCTGGTCGTCGGACGCGATCTTCAGCTCCGCGAGCACCTCGGCCGCGCGCTGGGGGCCCAGGCGCTCCTTCAAGAACCGCTCAGCGAGCTCCAGCCCTCCCTGGTGCACCTGGATGTAGGCGCTCAGCTCGCTCGAGAACTCGGTGACCACCACACGCACCTCGTCCTCGCTCAGGGTCGGTAGGCGAGCCAGCTCGAAGAGCACCCGAACCGACTCGTTCTCACTGAACTGGCGGAGGATGCGCTGGGCGCGCTCGGCGTCGAGCTGGGCGATGATGGCAGCCACGCGCTGGGATCCCGTCAGGTTCGTCACGTGTGCGCCTCCTCGCTCTTCGCGCTCCGGTTCATCCATCCGCGCATGACCTGTGCAACCGGCTCGGGCGCCTGGTCGATGAACTGCTGGAGGTCGGTCCCCGGAGGGGTGGCGGCGACCGCAGGGACCTGTGCCGTCTGCATCTCGTCGGGGGCAGGGAGGTAGGGGGTGAACACAAGAGGATCGATCACCGCTGCCGGCTCTCTGCGGCGGCGGGCGCTGCGCCACAGGAGGAAGACCAGCAAGAGCACCGCCAAGAGCGGCACGCCGTCCCGGGCCATCGAGGTGAGCCTGGACTGGCTGCTCTGCGCCGCAGCCGCCTTGGCCACCGACGCGGCCTGGCGGGCGGCGGCGGTCGAGAAAGGCGCCATGGTGAAGGCGAGGACGTCGCCCCTGGCGAAGTTCAGGTTGGCGGCAGCCGCCACACCCCGTTTGATGGCCGCGAGTGTCGCGCCGCCAGGAACGGCGTTCTTGTTCACGAGCACGGCGACCGACTGGCGCACGACGGAGCCGGCGCCCTGTGTCGTTGTCGTGGTGACGGTCCCGGTCTCGCAGGTCTTCGACGTCTTGGTCTGTGTGTACGTACCCCCTGTCGTCGTGGTCGCGGTGTTGGTGATCGCCCCGGCAGCGCCGCCGACCGCCTGCGCGCCTTTTCCTGTGTAGGTGGTCTTTGTCTGCGTTGTGGTGGTGCAGAAGCTTGTCTTGGCGCCTTTCGCGGGAGGCGCGATCTGGCGGACGGTCGTCTTCTTCTTGTCGAATGTCAAGGTCGCGTCCACCTGGACGTCGGCGTTGTTCGGGCCGAACACCGACGTGAGGTAGCCCGCCACCTTCGCTTGGACCGCTGTGTCGTACGCGGCCGTCGCAGAGGACGACGACACGCTCGCCGAGACCCCCGGACCAGCCAGGAGGCTCCCGTTGCTGTCGGCCACGGTGACGTTCGCAGAGCTGAGCCCGGGGACCGAAGAGGCGACGAGGTGGACGATCGCCTGCACCTGGCTCTGGGTGAGTGTCTTGCCCTGCGACATGGTGACCAGGACCGACGCCCCGGTCGGCGCTGTATTGGCCAGGGCGAAGGTCTGGTTGGCGGGCTCCGCGACGTTCACCTGGGAGGACTGCACGCCAGCGATCCCGTCGATGGTCTGCTCGAGCTCGCCCTGGATCGCCTGGAGGTAGTCGGCCTGCTGGGTGATCTGGGAGGTGGTGAGACCGGCCTTTGTGAGCAGCGAGAGCCCCACGGTCCCTTGGCTCGGGAGACCTGTC
>JAJYGM010000826.1 GCA_021785095.1 Actinomycetes bacterium | reverse complement strand
CGAGCCGGGTCAGGCGTGCAGCGCCTCGAGCACCTTGGCAGCATGCCCGTCGGCGTGGACGTTGTACCAGGCTCGGACGATCTTCCCGTGACCGTCCACCACGAACGTGGAGCGCACGGTGCCCACGACCTTCTTGCCGTACATCGTCTTCTCGCCCCACGCGCCGTAGGCCTCCATCACGCGGTGGTCGGGATCCGAGAGGAGCGGGAACGCGAGCCCGTACTTCTCTCGGAACTTCACGTGCTTCGCCGCCCCGTCGGGGGAGATCCCCACCACCTTCACCCCCGAGCGCTGAAAGGCGGACAGGTTCTCGTTGAACTGGCAGGCTTCTTTCGTGCAGCCGGGCGTGTCGTCGGCAGGATAGAAGTACACGACCACGGTGGTTTCTCTGAAGTCTGCGAGCGAGACGGGTTTGCCGTCCTGGTCAGGGAGCGTGAAGGCGGGTGCGCTGTCGCCGGCTTCGAGGGGTGCCATGCAGGCCAGCTTGGCACACCGACGCCCGATCGGCGGCTCGCGGCACGCCGGAACGAGCGCCCCGGAGCCGTATGCGCTGGTCGAGCGCGTGTCGCTGGTAGATTGCATGGGACGGCACGCGATCGCGGCGACGTGACGAGGCCGTCTGGGCCCCTTCTCTTCACATCGGACGGCGCCGGGCCCCGCCGAGGTGAGAGAGCAGGAATGACGATCGACACGTACGAGACCGTTGGGACGTTCGAGTCCCTCGGTGTCGCCGATCCCTTGGTCAAGGAACTGGCCGACCAGGGGATCACCACCCCCTTCCCCATCCAGGCGCTGACCATCGCAGACGGGCTGGCCGGCAGGGACGTCTGCGGAAAGGCGAAGACCGGGTCCGGCAAGACGCTCGCGTTCGGCCTGCCGCTGCTGCAGCGGACCGTGGCGGCGCTGGACGTCGCGGAACGGGCTCGCCGGAGCGCCCGTCCAGCCCGGCCGCATGCGCTGGTCCTGCTCCCGACCCGGGAGCTTGCAGTCCAGGTGCACGGCGTCCTCGCACCGCTGGCCAAGGCGGTCGGGGTGCGAGTCGTCGCCGTCTACGGCGGGGCTGACGTCGACCGGCAGGTCGCGAAGCTTCGCAAGGGCGTCGACGTCGTCATCGCGACCCCGGGTCGCCTGATCGACATGGGGGACAGGGGTGAGCTCTCGGTCGCGGCCGTCGAGACCCTCGTCCTCGACGAAGCCGATCGGATGGCCGACATGGGCTTCATGCCCCAGGTGGAGTGGGTGCTCCGCCGGCTGGAGCGGCCGCACCAGACCCTCCTGTTCTCGGCGACGCTGGACGGCGCGGTCGACCGGCTGGTCCGGCGCTACCTGCGCGACCCCGTCTTCCACGAGGTGGCCTCGGCCACCCAGACCGTCTCGGCGATGGTCCACCGCTTCCTGCAGGTCCACCAGATGGACAAGGTGCGCGTCGCGACCGCGATCGCCCGTTCGCAGGGCAAGACGCTGGTCTTCGTGCGCACCAAGCGCGGTGCCGACCGCCTCGTCCATCAGCTCGGCGAGGAGGGTGTGCGGGCCGCCGCGATCCATGGCGACCTGCGCCAGGCGAACCGCGAGAGGGCGCTCGCGGATTTCTCGTCCGGGAAGCTCCCGATCCTCGTGGCCACCGACGTCGCGGCGCGCGGGCTCCACATCGAGGGGGTCGACGTGGTCGTGCACTACGACCCGCCCGAGGACCACAAGGCGTACCTGCACCGTTCCGGGCGCACCGCACGAGCCGGGTCTACGGGCGTGGTCGTCACCCTCGTGCTGTGGAACCAGGTCGTCGAGGCCGAGGTGATCCAGCGCCGCCTCGGGCTCCGAGTCCCGATCGTCGAGGTCTTCTCGAACGACTCCCGCCTTCGGGACCTCGCGGGGTGGGAACCCTCCTACGAGGAGGCGGTCGTCTGATCGAGCGGTGGTCGCCGAGCGAGGGCGTCGAGCGCGCCCTGGTCGTGACCGCGCACCCAGACGACGTCGACTTCGGTGCCGCCGGCACCGTCGCCGCGTTCACCGGGTCCGGCATCGAGGTCGCCTACTGCATCGTGACCGACGGCGAAGCCGGCAGCGACGACCCCGCGGTGACCCCAGCGGAGCTGGCGAGGCTCCGGCGGGACGAGCAGCGCGCCGCCGCTGCGGAAGTCGGGGTACGCGAGGTCACGTTCCTCGGCTACCCCGACGGACGTGTGGAGTCGGGCTTGGCGCTCCGGCGTGACGTCACGAGAGTGGTCCGTGCCTTCCGGCCGCAGCTCGTGCTCGCACCGTCGCCCGAGCGCTGGTGGGACCGCATCTACGCCAGCCATCCCGACCACCTCGCCGCCGGGGAGGCCGCGACGTGCGCGGTCTATCCCGACGCGCGCAACCCGTTCGCCCATCCCGAGCTGCTGGGAGAGCGCCTCGGCCCCCACACCGTCGGCGAGCTGTGGCTCATGGCGTGCCCAGAGGGGAACGTGGCCGTGGAGATCACGGGTACGTTCGAGCGAAAGATCGCCGCGCTGCTGCGTCACCGGAGCCAGATCAAGGACCCCGACGGCGTCGTGGCGCGCCTGCGTGCCGGCGCGCACGCCGCAGCCGAGCATGCAGGCATGCCCGAGGGCGCGCTCGCAGAGGTGTTCCGCCGCGTCCTCACCGGCTGAGCACCAGCGCGGCCGCGGGGCGCGCAAGCCCGCGACGCGCACCTCGGGCCGGGTCACGCGAGCGCGGCGACGCGCTTTCCCGCGTGGTCAGCGCGCCAGTTGCCTGAGCACGTACTGCAGGATGCCGCCGTGCCGGTAGTACTCGGCCTCCATGGGCGTGTCGATGCGGACCCGGGCCCCGAACGTCGTCGTCGCGCCGTCGTCCGCAACGGCGCGCACCTCGAGCTCGTCGGGCACGGTGCGCGCTCCCAGGGTTCCGATCCCTCCGATCGAGAGACGCTCTTGCCCGGTGAGGCCGAGGGAGGCAACCGACTCGCCCGCCCGGAACTGCAGCGGCAGGATGCCCATGCCGACGAGGTTCGACCGGTGGATGCGCTCGTAGCTCTGCGCGATCACCGCGCGCACGCCAAGGAGGAGCGGCCCCTTGGCAGCCCAGTCGCGGCTCGACCCCGACCCGTACTCCTTGCCCGCGAGCACCACGAGCGGGACTCCCTCGGCCCGGTACCGCTCCGCA
>JAJYGM010000283.1 GCA_021785095.1 Actinomycetes bacterium | reverse complement strand
GATCGCACGAGCCGCAGCGCTCGCCCGGGCCTCGACAACGGCCGTCGTGTTCGTGAGCGACCGGAGCGGCGAGGCGTGGGACCGCCCGACGCTGTCGCTCCCCGGCGACGAGAACGCCCTCGTCTCTGCCGTGGCGCGGGCCAACCCGCGGACGGTCGTCGTCCTCAACACCGCCGGCCCGGTCCTCATGCCCTGGCTGAGCAAGGTCGCCGCAGTCGTCGAGGCGTGGTACCCCGGCGAGCAGGACGGACGAGCGACAGCCGCGGTCCTCACGGGCCACTACGACCCGGCCGGACGGCTCCCGGTGACGTTCCCGGTGAGCCAGGCGCAGACTCCTGTCCACACCCTCGCCGAATGGCCCGGGGTCGGCGGGGCGGTCCATCTCTCCGAAGGCCTCGACGTCGGCTACCGGTACTACGACGCGCACCACCTCACCCCGCTCTTCCCCTTCGGCTACGGGCTCGGCTACACGACCTTCGCCCTCTCGGACCTGTCTGTCACGCGGGCAAGGGGCGACGTCACCGCCCACGCCGTCGTCACCAACACCGGCGGCCGTGCAGGCACCGCGGTGGTGGAGGCCTACCTGCAATCTCCGGCAGCCGCCGGAGAGCCGCCCCTCCAGCTGAAGGCGTTCGCGCGTGTCACCCTGGCGGCCGGCAGGAACGCGACGGCGGCTCTCGTCCTGCCGAGGAGCGCGTTCGAGAGCTACCTGCACGGTCGATGGACGGTGCCGCCGGGGCGGTACGTGCTCCACATCGGCACCTCCTCCGCCGACCTCCCGCTGACGGCGGTGCTCGACGCGCCAGGATGAGGGACGCCATGCGCCTCTCGATCCTCGACCTCGCTCCCATCCGTCCGGGTGAGACGCCCGCCGACAGCTTCGCAGCGAGCGTCACGCTGGCCCAGCGCGCGGAGCAGTGCGGCTATCTCCGGGTCTGGTACGCCGAGCACCACAACATGGCCACGATCGCGTCGTCCGCCCCGAGCGTGCTCGTCGCGCACGTCGCCGCCCACACGAGGACGATCCGCCTCGGCGCGGGCGGCGTCATGCTGCCAAACCACGCTCCCCTCACCGTCGCCGAGCAGTTCGGGACCCTCGAGTCCCTCCATCCCGGGCGGATCGACCTCGGTCTCGGTCGCGCGCCCGGCTCCGACCAGGTGACCTTGCGTGCGCTGAGAAGGAGCGCCTCCTCCGCCGACACCTTCCCCGACGACGTGCTCGAGCTCCAGGGCTACCTCTCGGGTGAGAGCAGGGTCCAGGGCGTGGACGCCACTCCCGGCAGAGGCACGAACGTGCCGCTGTACATCCTCGGCTCGTCGAGCTACGGCGCCCGGCTCGCGGCTGTTCTCGGGCTCCCGTACGCGCACGCGTCGCACTTCTCCCCCGAGGTGCTCCAGGAGGCGGTCGCCGCCTACCGGAGCGGGTTCCAATCGTCACGCCAGCTCGCGCAGCCTTACGTCATCGCCGGGTGCAACGTCGTCGCTGCCGACACCCACGAGGACGCGGAGGAGCAGTTCCACGACGCGCGGAGGCGCCGCGTCGTGTCGATGCTCGGGCGAGGGCGGAGGATCGACGACGAGGAGGCGGACGCGCTGCTCGCATCGCCCGCGGGCGTGCGGGTCCAGCAGATGCTCGCGTACAGCGCCGTGGGCACTCCGGCGGAGGTCGCCAGGTATCTCGAGGCGTGCGTCGTGCACGCCGCGGCCGACGAGGTCATCACGGCCCACCAGTCACCCACGGCCGCCCAGCGCGTGCACTCGGTGGAGCTGCTCGCGGCGGCTGCGGGTCTCACCGGGTCAGCCCCCGGCACCGACGCACGCTGAGATCCCGGACCGGCGCAGCGAGACCTCGCCGACCGCGACGTGCTCGCGCCCCGGGGACCACACGCGCACCTCGAGGACATCTCCGGGTGGCGGTGGCACGAGCTGGACGCCGAAAGGACCCCAGCCGGCGTCTCGTGGGGACCGCCGGACCGCAGGAAGGTCGACGGGAACGCAGACCTCTCTCGTGCCACCGGTCGCCGGAAGGTCGCGCCGGGCGAGCAGGGCGCCGGAGGAGTCGTCCCATACCTCGACGTGCGTCGGTCCGCTCGCAGCGAGGGCGGCGACGGCCGAGTACCTTCCTGCCGGCTCCCGCCACGACAGACCGTCCACGACGTAGCCGGGGGCACCGCTCGCGACTGACCGCCACCTCGCGGGCGGCCCCGACGTGTCCGCACGTCCGGCGGTCCCGGCGCCGTACCAGCCGGGAAGTTGCGCTGGATGGCCAGGCACCACGATCGAGCGCGTGCCCGGCGCGGGGAGCCAGCGCACGGCCCAAATCCCGTGCGCGTCGACGACGAGACGGGCGTGGCGCGGGCCGACGAGGGCCGCGAGCAACGCCCCCGCGCTCGCCAGCCCCTGCGTCTCGACGCCTTGCGCCGGGGCGACCACCACCCACACGACGTGCCGGTCGATCGCCAACGCGCCCGGCCCGAAGATCGGCCTCACGTCCCGGCGCGCGCTGAAGCGCCCGAGGATCCCCTGTGAGGCGAGCACCTCTGCGCCAGGTCCGATGCGCTCCTCGACGGCGAGGAGCGTCGAGGCCGCCGGCGCAGAGACTCGTAGCCAATGCGTCGGAACCTGCGGCACCCATACAGCTGCCCATGCGAGCGCATCGGCAGCGAGAAGCATCGCGACCACGACGCCCGCCCGGCGGTCACGCCTCACGATCCGCGAGAGCACGGCAACCGTCCCGACAGGAACGAGGAGGTAGATCGCGATGTCCTGGAAGCCAGGCTCGAGAAAGGCGTCCCCCCGCACGAGCCCGTTGCTCGCGACGACCACGGCGACGAGCGGTAGAGCCCACGGGAACACCGTGCCGACGAGGCCGCCGGGCGCCATCGCTGCCCACACGTCGACCCGCTTCGCCCACAGCGCTCGCCCGACCGCGGCAGGATGGGTCACGACGCCTGCGAGGAGACGAGCGAGGCCGGCCTGGGCGTGCGCCTCCGGCGCCGACTGGCTTGCGGCAGCGAGATAGCCGTAGTACGTGCCGAGGTCGACGCCCCTGTCGCCGTGGACGAGCGTCAGGGCCACGACGGCGAGCACCCCGAGGAGAACGAGGCTCGCCCCCGCCCACCTCCACCGACGACCCGCGAGCATC
>JAJYGM010000079.1 GCA_021785095.1 Actinomycetes bacterium | reverse complement strand
CGGGACCGTTGGCATCCTCGGCATCCCGATGGCGCCCGTCCTGCTGCTTCGCATGACGATCCGCGAGCAGTTCGCGTTCTCGATCTCCGGCCCGTCTCCCGGCTCGATGCGGCGCGCGCTGGACCACCTCCGCGAATGGCCGCGCACGGCGGGGGCCATCACCGGGACCGTGCCGCTCGAGCGGCTGGGGGAGACCATGACGGAGCTGGTCGAGGGGCGCGGCGGCGCGAAGGTCCTGGTGGATCCCTCGGCGTAGGGCTGCCGCCCGGCGCCCCGGCCCGCTGTGCCCTTCCGGGTCCCCGCCGATCCGGGCCCTTCGGCTCTTCGACTCCCCCCGGCCCCGCGCTTGACTGCCGATCGTCCGGGCCCGAGGGGGATGCGCACGACCAAGCGCGATCCCTACGCCGAGCTCACCGACTACTACTCCTGACCAGCGAGCGAACGGGGGCCGTGTGAGGCCGAGCAGGCGCGGTGAAGGACTGAGGAAGAGGCTGCTGGGCGGGGCGAGTGTCCTGGCCATGCTGGCCGCGGCCTGCTCGGGAGGCGGACCGGGTCGCGTTTCGCTCCCCACCGGGTCCTCGGCCGCCACCGGGTCCCCGGCCGCGACCGGCCCGGCGTCGACGCCCGCCCGACTGCCGCCGCCCACGGGGCCCTTTGCAGGTCTCAGGTGGCCGGCCGGGTCGGTCCCCGTGGGCGTGCTGCTCCACGACGACGGCCTCCGGCTGTGGGCCGTCCCGCTGCGCGGGAGACCCCGGTTGCTGTGGCGGCATCCGCCGGCCCGCGTGTACGAGATCGCCGCAGGGCCGGATGGCCGGGAGCTCGCCTACTCGGTGCAGCTCCCCGCCCGAACCGCGGCGGCGCCCTCCTTCGTCCTGTACCTCCTCGGCTCCGACGGCAGGGTTCGCACCGTGGACGTCGTGCGCAACTTCCTGAGCATCGACACCCCGGTGTTCCTGCGCGCGCCGACCGACCTGACGGGGCCGGTCAGGCTGTACTGGATCCGGGGGAGCCACGAGGTCTCGCCCGCGACGGGACGCCTCGAGAACCAGGTGATGGTCCTCGGGCCCCGGGGGCCACTGCGCGTCACGGTCCCCCTCCGCTACGAGGAGGCCCCCTTCGAACTTCACGGCTACCCAGGCTCGTTGATGTTCTCCCTCTCGCTGTTCCGGACGAACAACGTGCCCACCCGACTCGAGATCCTGCTGGATCTCGACTTCGGCAGGGCGGCGCAGAGCGCCTCGCTCACCCTCTGGGGAGACCTGGAGCGGCCCGTCAACACCGACATCTTCACGGGCGTGGCCTGGGTGACACCGTTCGAGTACGTGATTCCGGTCGCGCAGGAGCTTCACCCCAACGACTACAGCCTGCGTCTGTTCCGGTTCGACTGCGAGCAGTACGGGTCTCACGTCGTCTACCGGGGCGCCGGCATCGACTGGGGATACGCGGAGCAGCCCTGGCCGATGCTCCCGGGCGGAAGGGATCGCGTGCTGGTCCTTGGAGCAGCCGACGTGCGGCGGGTGGCCGCCGGCAAGGCGACGCAGGCGCCCTGGCTGGCCGTGGACCTCTCCACCGGCAGGGTGACCCGGACCGACGCGGTGTGGACCCCTCCCGGGGACCTGCTCGGCTGGTGGACGTTCGTGCAGCCCACCCTGAAGGTCGAGTCGCCTTCGACGACGCCGAGCTGCTCGGATCTCACCTGGACCTACCCCTGAGGCGAGAGAGCTCCCCGGGCTCCGTCATCTACCATGAGCTCGGTGCCGCATCGAACGCTTCGCGCCGACCGGGTGGGGGACGGCGAAGGCATGTTCGCCCCAGCACGCTCGCGACCGCACTCGCCCTCGTTCGCCGCGTGGCTCCGGATGGCGAGGCCGCTGGTCCCGCCTCCCTCGGCCGGGCGCGTCGGGGACCCCGGCCTCTACGGGCGGGGGTCGGCCGCCTGGCACGTGGGCCGCGAGCGGGTGCTGCTGGCGGCCGGGCCGGCGGCGCTGCTGCTGCAGGTGGCCCACCCGCTGGTGGCGGCCGGCGTCGCCGAGCACAGCGCCTTCCGCGCCGACCCCTTCGCCCGGCTGCGCGGCACGCTCGGCGCGATGCTCGAGGTGACGTTCGCCGACCGGGAGGGCGCCCTCGCGGCGTCCCGGCGCGTCGCCGGCACGCACGCGCGTGTACGGGGAACCCTCGCGGCGCCCGCCGGCGCCCTCGCCGCGGGCGTGCCCTACGACGCGCGCGACCCCGACCTCGCGCTGTGGGTGCACCTCACGCTGGTGCACGCCGCGCTCTCGGCCTACGAGAGCTTCGTCGGGCCGCTGCCCGCGGGGGAGCGGGACGCCTATGTCTCCGAGACCCGCCGGCAGGCGGAGCTGTTCGGGGTCGAGCCGGCGAGCGTCCCGCAGACCCACGCGGCCTTCGCCGCACTCGTGCGGGAGACGGTGGAGGGCCCGACCCTCGTCGTCGACGGGGTGGCGCGGGAGCTCGCCGCCGAGATCCTCCACCCACCGATGCCGCGAGCCCTCCTTCCCGCCGGCGCGCTGCTGCGCACGGTGACGGCCGGGCTGCTCCCGCCACGGCTCCGCTCGGCGTTCGGGCTGGCGTGGGGGCCGCCCGAGCGCGCGGCCTTCGCCGGCGCGGCGGCCTCGTCGCGGGCGGCGGTCCCGGCGCTGCCGTCCTCCGCGCGGTACTGGGCCCACTACCGCGCCGCCCTCGGCCGGACCGCCACGGGCTGACATTCGCTCGCGGAGCCGTCAGAATCACGGGGGGTGGTGGAGCCGTCCTCGGGCGGGTCCCGTGCGCCTTGGGTTGGCACGCGCCGGTTGCACGATGGCGGTCGCGCCGCCACAGGCTTTGCAACTCCGCGGGAATGCCGCGGCTCGGCTAGCGTTTCACAAGGTGTCGCACTATAGTGCAGTTGGCGTGTCCGGCCTTCCCAGCGCCCCCGTCATCCACCGACTCGTTTAGGACGAACCAGAAAGAAGAGACGTGGCCGACCCTGAACCGAAGCCCACACGGCGCTCGGAGCCCACTCGGGCGCTCTCCGAAGCCGACGACGTACGCCTCTACCTCGAGGCTGCCGCTCGCGAGCCCCTGCTCACCAAGGAGGAGGAGGTCGAGCTCGCGATGGCGATCGAGCACGGCGAGGAGGCCGAGCAGAAGCTCG
>JAJYGM010000557.1 GCA_021785095.1 Actinomycetes bacterium | reverse complement strand
GACACGGGGATCGTCCTCGGCGAGGTCCTCGCCGAGGCGCTCGGCGACAAGGTGGGGGTGCGGCGTTTCGCCTCCGTCGCGGTCCCCCTCGACGAGTCGCTCGTCGACGTCGCGCTCGACCTCTCGGGTCGCGCGTTTCTCCGCTACGACGTGACGTGCGGGCCCGACGCCGTCCCGCTCGGCAACCCCGGCTTCGAGCCCCAGCTCGCCGAGGAGTTCTGGCGGGCCGTGGTCACCTCGGCGGGGCTGACCCTGCACGTGACGCTGCGCTACGGACGCAACACCCACCACGTGCTCGAAGCGTCATTCAAAGCCGTCGCACGGGCGCTTCGCGAGGCGGCGCGGGTCGACGGCGCCTCCGTCCCGTCGACCAAGGGCGTGCTGTGAGAGCGCAGTGCCTGCCGGCGACGCGGGAGCGGCGCAGGCCGGCCGGGCGGGCGAAGGAGCCGGAGGGGGAGACGGCACCCGGGCCGGGATCGGCAGGACAGCCGACGTGATCGCCGTCCTCGACTACGGCATCGGCAATCTCCGCTCGGCCGAGAAGGCGCTGCAACACGTCGGAGGTGACGCCCGGCTCGTCGCCGAGCCCGAGGACGCTCTCGGCGCGAGCGGAGTCGTCCTCCCCGGCGTGGGAGCGTTCGGTGCGAGCGCACGGGCGCTCCGCGCGAGCGGGCTCGACGAGGTCGCCCTGCGAGCCGTGGCGGCCGGTGTGCCGTTCCTCGGGGTCTGCGTCGGCTTCCAGCTGCTGTTCGAGGGCTCGGAGGAGGACCCGCGTGCCGACGGTCTCGGCGTGCTCGAGGGCCACGTCCGCCGGCTTGCCGGGGACGTCAAGCTGCCACAGATGCAGTGGAACCGGACGGACGCGGTGGCCGGGGTGCGCTCCGCGATGCTCGCGCCCTTCGTTGTGCCGCCGTGGTTCTACTTCGTCCACTCCTTCGCGCCGGTGCCGACGGGCAGCGCCCGCGACGCCGTCGTCGCGACGTGCGACTACGGGGGGACGGTCGTCGCCGCGGTCGAGCGGGGGACCTGCTGGGCGACCCAGTTCCACCCGGAGAAGTCCGGCCGTGCGGGACTGCGCCTCCTCGAGGCGTTCGTGGCCTCCTGCTCAAGGGACGTGCGGCTCTCGTGAACCAGCGCTTCCCGCTCGGCGTGCGGGACCGCAGGACGCTGTCGGGTCCGTGGACGTGACCGATGCGTTGCAGTGCATCCCGGCGATCGACCTGCGTGACGGCCGATGCGTGCGCCTCCTGCGGGGCGAGTTCGCGAGCGAGACGGTCTACGGCGACCCGGTGGCCCAGGCGCGCGCCTACGGCGAGGCTGGCGCGAGCATGCTCCACGTCGTCGATCTCGACGCAGCGCGGACGGGCGTCGCGGCGAACCGGGCTGTGGTGCTCGAGATGGTGGCTGCTGCCGGGATCCCGGTGCAGTACGGCGGCGGCATACGGGAGGAGTCCGATGCCGTCGACGCTCTCGAGGCGGGCATCGCCCGGGTGGTGCTCGGCACGGCAGCCGTCGAGCGTCCCGAGCTCGCCTGCGCGCTCGCCGGGCGGTTCCCCGGACGTGTCGTCGTCGGGCTCGACCACCGGCGGGTCGTCGGGTCCGACGGATCCCGGCCGCGGCGCGAGGTCGCCGTGCGCGGCTGGGTGAAAGGTGGAGGTCTCGAGCTCGGCGAAGCCCTCGACCGGTTCGCAACCGCGCCGCTCGCTGCCGTGGTCGTCACCGACATCACTCGCGACGGCACCCTCGGCGGCCCGGACCTCGCCGGCTACGAGGAGCTGCTCTTGTCGACCACGCTCGGGATCGTGGCATCTGGCGGCGTCGGGGGGCCCGCTGACCTTGCTGCGCTCGCCGCGCTGGAGAGCGGAGGAAGGCGGCTCGCCGGCGTCGTCGTCGGCAGGGCCATGCTCGACGGCAGGATGACCCTCGGGGAGGCGGTTGCCGCATGCGCGCGGTGAGGGTCGTCCCCTGTCTCGACGTCGACGGGGGGCGTGTCGTCAAGGGCGTGGGCTTCGTCGGCCTGCGCGACGCCGGCGACCCTGTCGAGCTGGCGCGGCGCTACGACGAGGAGGGGGCGGACGAGCTGGTCTTCCTCGACATCACGGCGTCGAGCGACGGTCGAGACACGATGCTCGACGTCGTGCGTCGCACGGCGGAAGAGGTCTTCATACCGCTCACGGTCGGAGGCGGCGTCCGGACCGTCGAAGACGCCCGGGCGCTGTTGCGCGCCGGCGCCGACAAGGTGGCCGTCAACTCCGCCGCGATCGCGCGCCCGGTGCTCGTCGCGGAGATCGCCGCGACGTTCGGGAGCCAGTGCGTCGTCGTCGCTCTCGACGCCCGCCGGCGCCCGGGCGGTGGCTTCGAGGTCTACACGCACGGCGGGCGCCGCGCGACAGGTCTCGACGCGCTGACCTGGGCCGTGCTCGCGGAGCGGCTCGGAGCGGGCGAGCTGCTCGTCACCTCGATGGACCGGGACGGCACCGAGGACGGCTACGACCTCGAGCTCGTGGGCGAGATGTCCGCCGCGCTCGGCGTGCCGCTCGTCGCCTCGGGCGGCGTCGGCAGCCTGGACCACCTCGTGGCGGGTGCCGGTGCCGGTGCCGACGCCGTCCTCGCCGCGTCGATCTTCCACTACGGGCGCCACAGCGTCGGCGAGGCGAAGCGCTACCTCGCGGACCATGCGGTGGCGGTCCGTCCGGAAGGGGCCTGAGTGCCGGGAGCCCCCCGGCCAGGATCGCGGGATGGACCAGGTGGCCCAGGAAGTAGCGTAGGGGGATGCCGATCACCGGACCAGCGGCACGTGACGTGACGCTCGAGGGTGACAAGCAGGCCGTCACGATGCTGAACGACCGCGTGCTCGTGCGGGTGCCGCCGTCGGAGGGCGAGCGGAGGTCACGGGCCGGGATCGTGATCCCCGCCACGGCGCACGTGGCCAAGCGCCTCGCGTGGGCGTCCGTCGCTGCCGTCGGCCCGCACGTGCGGACCGTGAAGGTGGACGACACCGTCCTGTTCAACCCCGAGGAGTGCTTCGAGGTCGAGGTGCAGGGCGACGAGTTCTTCATCTTGCGCGAGAGGGACATCCACGCGCTGGCGGCGGAGCGGCTCGGTGGTGGCACCGGGCTCTACCTGTGAGCCCCGTCCTGTGAGCCCCGTCCGTGAGG
>JAJYGM010000607.1 GCA_021785095.1 Actinomycetes bacterium | reverse complement strand
AGCCAGAACCCGAGCTTCTGCAGCGGCTCGACGAGCCCGGCCCTGCCGAGGTAGTCCATGACGACGCGCGAGCCCGGAGCGAGCGACGTCTTCACCCACGGCTTCGCCGTGAGCCCGCGCTCGACTGCCTTCTTCGCCAGCAGCCCGGCCGCCACGAGGACTTGCGGGTTCGACGTGTTCGTGCAGCTCGTAATGGCTGCGATGACGACGTCGCCGTCGGCGAGCGGCCTCGGAGGTTCGCTGGCGGGAAGGGGAGTGTCGCCGGCGGGAAGGGGAGTGTCGCCGGCGCTCTCGGCTGGCGTGACCGCAGCCGGTGCACGCTTGGGCTCTCTGCCGAGCGCGGCACGGAAGGCACTGCCTGCTCCCGCGAGCGTGACACGGTCTTGCGGGCGCGAGGGGCCGGCAATGCTGGGCACGACCGTCCCCAGGTCGAGGTCGACGGTCTCGGAGTACTCCGGCTCCGGCGCCGACGGGTCGTGCCAGAGGCCCTGCGCCTTCGCGTACGCCTCCACGAGCGCGAGATGCTCTTCGCCGCGGCCACTGAACCGCAGGTAGTCCATGGTGGCCTGGTCGATCGGGAAGATCGTGCAGGTCGCGCCGTACTCGGGCGACATGTTGCCGATCGTGGCGCGGTTCTCGACCGGGAGCGAGGCGACACCGGGTCCGTACGCCTCGACGAACTTGCCGACGACGCCGTGACGCCGCAGCAGCTGCGTGATGGTGAGCACGAGGTCGGTCGCGGTGGTGCCCTCGGGCATCTCGCCGTGCAGATGGAGCCCCACCACGGGCGGCACCAGCATCGAGAGGGGTTGGCCGAGCATCGCAGCCTCGGCTTCGATCCCCCCGACGCCCCAGCCCAGCACCCCGAGGCCGTTGATCATCGTCGTGTGCGAATCGGTGCCCACGATCGTGTCGGGGAACGCTGCGCCGTCGGCCTCGAACACCACCCGTGCCAGGTGCTCCAGGTTGACCTGATGGCAGATGCCGGTCCCGGGGGGGACGACCCGGAACCGGTCGAAGGCCTGCTGCGCCCACCGGAGGAGCTGGTAGCGCTCGAGGTTCCGTTGGTACTCGATCTCGACGTTCTCCTCGAACGATCGCGGCCCACCGGAGCCCTCTGCGATGACGGAGTGGTCGATGACGAGCTCACAGGGCACGAGGGGGTCGACGCGTGCGGGGTCTCCGCCGAGCGCGCGCAGGGCGTCGCGCATCGCCGCCAGGTCGACCACGGCAGGCACGCCGGTGAAGTCCTGCAGCAGGACGCGTTCGGGGGTGAACGCGATCTCGTTGGGCTCGGCGGAGCTCGTCGCGCCGGCGAAGCCGGCGACCGCCTCGATGTCGGCGGCGCTGACCTTCACCGCGTCCTCGTGGCGGAGGAGGTTCTCGAGGAGGATCTTCATGGTGTAGGGGAGCCGCTCCGATCCGGTGACGGCGGAGAGACGGAAGATCTCGAAGCGCCGATCGCCGACGTGGAAGGTGGACCGGGCGCCGAAGCTGTCAGGATGTGGCATACGGCCATTCTGCCGCCACTCTGCCCGGCGCGGCGAGGCGGCAGCGCCGGGCACGCCCGCCTCGGCCTTCTCGCGCGCCGTGCGAAGATGAGCCATGCCGAGTGTCGCCGCGCTTCTTGCCGAACGTCTCCAGAGCGCCTTCGACGCACTCGCTCCGGGAGCGGACCCCGTGCTCCGGCCGTCGGACCGAGCGGACTTCCAGGCGAACGGCGCGCTGGCGCTCGCCAAGCGGCTCGGGCGCCGCCCGGTCGAGGTGGCGGAGGCGGTCGTGGCCGCTGCCAGGCTCGACGACGTCTGCGAGCGGGTGGAGGTGAGCGGGCCGGGGTTCGTGAACCTCGTGCTGTCCAAGGCGTTCGTGGAGCAAAGCGTCCGCTCGATGGCCGAGGATCAACGCCTCGGCGTCGATCCGGCGGGCGCCCCTGAGCGAGCAGTGGTCACATACTCCCACCCCAACGTCGCCAAGGAGATGCACGTCGGGCACCTGCGCTCGACGGTGATCGGGGACGCGCTCTGCCGCATGCTCGGCCACCTGGGCCACGACGTGGTGCGGGAGAACCATGTGGGCGACTGGGGCACGCCCTTCGGGATGCTGATCGAGCACCTGGCCGACGTCGGCGAGGAGGCGGCGATCGCAGAGCTCTCGGTCGGCGACCTCACCGACTTCTACCAGACGGCGAGAGCGTCCTTCGACGCCGACGACGCCTTCAAGGAGCGAAGCCGGCGACGGGTGGTGCTGCTGCAGAGCGGCGACGCAGAGACGCTGCGCCTTTGGCGTGTCCTCGTGGAGCACAGCATCGCCTATTTCGACGAGGTCTACACGAAGTTGGGGGTGCTCCTCACTGACGACGACGTGAAAGGCGAGAGCTTCTACAATTCGATGCTGGCCGATGTCGTCTCGGACCTCGCCGCCGCAGGTCTGCTCGTGAAGGACGGCGGAGCGCTCTGCGTCTTTCCGCCGGGCTTCACGAACAGGGAGGGCGATCCGCTGCCGCTCATCGTCCAGAAGTCCGACGGCGGGTTCGGCTACGCCGCGACCGATCTCGCGTGCATTCGCCACCGCGTGGACTCGGTCCGCGCCACTCGCCTCCTCTACGTGGTCGGCGCCCCCCAGTCCCAGCATCTCCAGATGTGCTTCGAGGTGGCACGGATGGCCGGATGGCTGCCCGCCGGCGTGACCGTGGAGCACGTGGCCTTCGGCAGCGTGCTCGGTGCCGACCACAGGATGCTGCGGACGCGGGCGGGGACGTCGGTCAAGCTCGTCGACCTGCTCGACGAGGCGGTCTCGAGAGCTGTCGAAGCGATGGCAGAGCGCGGGCGAGACTCGGACCTCGCGCCGGAGGAGCGCCACGCAGTGGCGCGTGCGCTCGGCATCGGCGCGGTGAAGTACGCAGACCTCTCGACGGACCGGGTGCGCGACTACGTGTTCGACTGGGACCGGATGCTCAGCTTCGAGGGCGACACGGGCCCCTACCTGCAGTACGCGCACGCGCGCATCAGTTCGATCTTCAGGCGTGCGGCGTCGGAGGAGCCCGCGCTCGCAGGGACGGGCTCGGACGGCGTGGCCGAGCGCGCGTCCACGATCGTGATCGGAGCTCTCGAGGAGCGCGCGCTCGGCCTCGGGCTGCTCGGGTACGCCGGGGCGGTCCA
>JAJYGM010000611.1 GCA_021785095.1 Actinomycetes bacterium | reverse complement strand
CGCCGCGGGGACGTAGACGCCTGCGGCGCAGTCTGGGCAGCGGGTATGTCCCGAGGCCGCGTGGGAGCGGAAGCGGTGCCCACATCGGCAGGCGAGGTAGATGACCACGGGGCCATTCTCGCAGGGCGGCGGGGGATGTTCACGTACGCGCGTTCACGTGTTCACGACGGATTCTCTGCACGGGTCTTGTGAACATGAACAGGGAGCCTGGCTCCGTGTTCATGTTGTGAACATGCCTGGTGCGCCGCAGTGTTCACGGACAGCGGCTACAGAGACGTTCTCTGTAGGACGGCGCTGTGGTCCGTTCACGACGAGGATGCGCTGATGGGCGACTGTGGCTGCGGAGGCGACGGCAGTGTACGTGACTGGCGCCCGCTACAGAGGGGAACGATGCCGGCTCCGGCGCTATGTGGGGATCCTGGCGCCCCACATGCCGTGGGCCTCGAAGGCTCCCGCCTCGGCGCACTCGCAGACGATCGGACAGCGAGCGCAGAGCGCCCGGGCCGCCGCGTAGGGGTCCGCCCGAGCCCTTGGACGGGTAGAAGGTCGCCGGGCCCACGTCCCGGCACGCTGCGAGCCCGTACCAGGCGGGGTGCTCGCCACCCTGGCCGGTTCGGGCTGGCTTCTCGGCTCCGAGCTGGGCGATGCGCTCGCGCCTGATCCGGCCGACTCTGCACAGCCCGACCGCCGGCATGCAGCAGGC
Organism: Actinomycetes bacterium; assembly: GCA_021785095.1. The sequence continues at coordinate 14,435 of JAJYGM010000611.1, read as the reverse complement.
GCATGCTCCGTGGCGAAGGCGCACACGGCGGCACGGTAGCGGGGCGGGGCGGCGTGACGGCGGAGGCTCCCGGCACTACGCCGGGGCGTCGTCGCCCGGAGCGTTACGGGCGCCCGAGCGGGCCGTGCTGATCTGCGAATGCACGTCATAGAGAACTTCGACGAGCGGGCCGGCGACCAGAGCGAGACCAGCGATCATCCGCCATCGGTCCTCTTCACCTAACGACAGTTTCTGCGCGAAGCTCATCTCCCATAAGGCGGCGGCGGCCTTCACGGACCGCACAAGTACATCGTCTGGCGCGTTTCCAACATTCGCGGGACTCGACGCAAGTCCTCTAACTACCGCCCGCATAGTTTCCGCGAACTCGTCGGCGTAGCACTCGCGGTCGGGTTCAGGCTGTCCACCAAGGTACTCGGCGGCGGCTACCGATACCTCGTGAGCGCTGTCGAACGTCCCGGGATGCGAATCGAGCGCATCGTCGTAGTCGTGCTTCGCTGCGTGGACCATGGCGGATGCCACCTCCTCGGGAGTGTCGAAGAGCCGGGCTGCAGTGGCCGTGCCGGCATCGACGGCGCACCGAGCGCCCTTGGCGAGCGTGGCGAAGAGGGTGCCCAGGATGACTTCGGCGCGGCCTTGCGGGGGATTACTCAGCACCCGGCGTAGCCGCTCCGACGCGAAGCCCTGGGCGGCCAGCCGAATGGATGCGACATCAAAGTTCTGGCCGGGGCCGATGAGTGGTGCCAGCGCCAGCCACGCGTCCTGGGACCCCAGGGTGAGCCCCTCGTTTCGCGCCCGGGACACCTGGGACGCGCTGAGCGCGCCGCCAAGTCGCTCCGAGATGACCACATCTCGACTTGTCGGTCGGGCCATGGCATCAAGGCTACCCCGCCCCACATTGTGGATGGTGGACCCGACCGGCGGGTTCTCCCCGCCGTAGCGCCTCCCCGCCATGATCGGCTTCGGTCGTGCCCGTGTGCCGATGACAGGACGTGACCACTTCTTCGCCGCCCCCGGCGCGCGTGCGCATCGAGATTGCTCAGCGACCCGGGGCGCTCACGCTTGTGTCTCGGCCGAAGGTCGGGGGGTTCGCCTGGGCGGGGCGGTTCGCCTCGCGGGGCGACGCTCTCATCGCTCTGCTCTGGCGGGCGCTCGCGGTCGAGGCAGCGGTCGTGAACGAGGGGCCGAGCGATGCACCGGGCTGATGGACGGTTTATCGAGCTGCTCCGGGTGCCAGCCGCCTTGGCGAGTGCCGTCGAGGCGGAGGCGCGTCGCCGGGGTGGGGACGTCGCGACCGTAGCCGGCGACCTCATCGCGGAGGTGCTCCCCGACGCGCTCGCCGACGCGGCGCGGGACTTGCTCAGTTTCCCCGACGCGGCGGCGCCCCTGGCCGCGGCCAGGGGCGCCAGGTTCATCTCACCACGATCCGAACCCGCGGCGAGTGTAGCCGCGGACTCGGCCTTGCAGCTGGAGCCCGGCGGTGCCACGCCGGCCTGAGCCGCTCTCCCGCGCGCTCCGCCGCGCCGCGGCCCGCGGGGCGGGGCACCGCGGCAAGCGGCCGTCGCCGGCCGTCGTCGATGCCGCCCGAGCCGGAGTGCTCACGCGCTCGAACACGGCGCCGGGGAGCGCAGGCAGGCGCGCCGTGGACGCGGCCACCTACGCCCGACGCCAGGTCCTCGGCCGACGCCGGGCCGAACGCCGCGGTGAGCCCGCTCCGTCGGCTCGTGCGGCTGTTGGGCACGGAAGGCCGTTCGCCGAATCGGGTCGGACGATGTCTTCCATCTTCGTCGGCGAGGGCTTCATCCTGGTCGACAATCTCACCCGGGGAGAGGCTCGGCGTGTCGCGCGATGGAACGCCCGGGCCGGGGAGCTCAAGGAGGGCCAGCTCACGCCGGGCCGGTTCCGCCAGCTCGTCGCGGCGTGGGAGCCCTTCCGCGGGATGAACTTCGAGTCGGACCCGGCCGTCGTCGTGGCGCAGCTTGTCGAGCTACAGGAGGCGGGCGAGGCGCCCTTCGTGTATCGGCGGCGTTCGTGATTGGCGCATGCGCCCTCTGCGGCGCCGTCGGGCCGGTTCATCGGCATCACGTTACGGCCCGGCCGGCGCCAAGACGGCCATACCTCGACCCGGGCTTGACGCTTCCGCTCTGCCAGAGGTGTCACGGCTCGGCGCACGTCGCCATGCGAGTGGGGGGCGTCGAGTGGGGGGCGTTGCCGCGCCGTCGCCTGGAGCGCGTGGTCCTCCAGCTCGGGCTCCTGGCCGCCGCCCGCTGCCCGGTCGTATTCGACGCCGGGGCGCTCCAGCGCCTGCTCCTCGACGTTCTCGCCGCGTTGCCCGAAGAGGCTCGGGGTGCGGCATGACGGCGACCAACGAACTCGCCCGCGGCCTCGGGGCCGCGCTGCCTGAGCTGAGGGTCGAAGCCATGGCGCGCCACCGGGCTTACCGTGAGGCTGCCCGCGCCGCTCTCGACGCGCTCGGGGACGCCGACGCTGTGATCGCTGAGCTCGTCGCGCTCGGCGGGCTTCGGGGCGCCGTCAACCCGCACGCCGTCGTCGTGGCGCGCCTTGCCGCGATCCCGACGGACGCGCGCGAGCGCGCCCGCCTCGCAGCGGATGCCGCAGCCGGGGCGCGCCACGAGGCAATCGCCCGGGCCGAGCGTCATGCGCGGCGACTGGCCGGCGTCGAGGGGATCGAGGCCGAGGATGCCGAAGAGATACTCCGTGACGCCTACCAAGAGGAACCGGATGCGCTCGCGGCGGCGCTCGCGGCCTTCGAGGGGGGCCGGCGGTGAGCGGCCACACCGTGATCCTGCGAGGATGGCCGGGGACCGTCGGTTGGCGGCCGCCAGGCGGCGAAGTCCGCACCCGCTCGCTCGCGGCCGGAGTGTCTCTCTTCTGCCACTTCGCCGGCGCCGCCGGAGCCGACGGCGACCGCTTCGGGCTGGGAGCGGTCCTCGTCGCCCGCGGGCGGACGCTCTTTCACGGTCTTGTCGTGGTCCCCGACGATCTCGGCATCCGGGCCCCGGACGCGTTGGCGTCTGTCGAGGCGTGGGCGAGGGAGAGCCGTCTCGACACGCTCCTCGGCCTCGCCCCGTGGCGGGTCGTCACGGGGCGAGAGTTCTTCGACCCGTTCGCCACTCGCGAGGCCGTTCCGTGGGCCTTCGTGCCGAACGCCTACAACTCGGGCGCGGGACCCGTCGTCGGGGCCGACTTGGGCAGGGCATTCGGCCTCGTCGCCGAACACGTCGTCGAGCGCCGGGGCCGCAACGCCGGCGCGTGGGAGGTCTGGCTTTCCGGCTGGGGTGTCGAGCACGCCGACGGCGGATGGAAGCGGCGCTCGCCCCACCGGCCGCCTCTTCGCGTGCGCTCCCGACGCGCCGGTTGGTCCGTCGAGTTCGGTCCCGTCGAGCGCGACTGCGGCACGAAGCGCCCGGCACCGTTCGTCGACTTGCTCTCTGCCGCGTACGCCTTCGATGCCGACCGCTCGGGCGGCTTCGTCGAGCACGCACGCCACTTTGGGATCGAGGCCGCGGAGCTGCCGGTCGCCGTCCCCGTCGGAGCGCACGGCGCCGAGCGAGTTGCCGAGGCAGTCCAGGCCGTCCACGCGCTCGCGCTCGCGGTCGATGCGGAGGCCGGCCGGTGCTTCACGACCTCGGGTGACAGGCAGGAGGGCACTCGCCGGGTGCCTCTCGCCCAGCTCCAGTCGCCCGCGGCCCTCGCCGATCACCTGCTGCGACGGATCCGGGTCGAGCCTCCGCTCCGGCACTTCGCCCTCTCCGACGCGGAGCACGCGGCGTGGACCGAGGCCTTCCACGGCGGCTGGGTCGAGGACGTGGCGGCGCTGCGCGGCCGGCCCTTCGAGGCCGTCGCGCTCGACGTGTCGTCCGCGTACCCGCTCACGGCCCACCTGGTCGGCTGGTGGGAGGTGCTCACGGCGGACCACCTCGTGCGACGGTCGCGCACGGCCGCACTGCGCCGGGCGTGCAAGAAGGCGGCGGCCGACGCGCGGACAGCCCTCGACCCGGCGCTGTGGGGCGACTTCGGGCTGACCATCGCCGAGGTCATCCCAGCCGGCGAACGCTTCCCCGTCGCCATCGACGAGCCGAAGCGCGCCGACGGGCGGGCCGAGATGGCCGCCGTGACAGCGACGGGGCGCGCCATGTATTACGCGTGGCCGGACGTGCTGGCCGCGGCGATCCTCTCGGGGCGGGCGCCGGAGATCGTCCGGGCCTGGCGCCTCGCCCCGGTGGGCGGCCAGGAGGGCCTGCGGGAACGAGTCGCCATGTGTCCGGGCCTCGTCATCGACGCGACCGGGGACCCTGCCGTCGCCCTTGTGGCCCGGCGGCGGAAGGCGAAGGCGGACGGCGAGCCGCGGCTCGCGGGCCTGCTGCACGCCGCGGTGAACAGCCTCGTAAGCGGCAATTCGAGCCGCTTCGACGACGTGCGGCGCCGCTCGGGACGGGGCTGGGAGACGGCAGAGCGGCCCGGCCCGTGGGCGTTCATGCCGCTGGCTTCGACCGTCACTGCGGGGGCGCGCCTGCTTCTCGCTGCGCTTGACCACATGGTCGTCGACCTCCGCGGGATCGTCGCCTACCGGAACTCGGACAGCTCGATTGTTCCCGCGTCGCCGTCCGGTGGGGCGCTCACCCTCGCCGGGGGGCGCGAGGTCCGGGTGCTCCCCTGGGGCGAGATCGACGAGCTGCTCGGAGCCTTCGACCAGCTCTCCCCTGACCCGTCGTCGTGGCCCGTCTGGAAGGCCCAGCGCGAGCACGACGGGCTGACTCTCCGGTCGGTCATGTTCGGCGGCACGCGCCACGCCGAGTACGTGGTCCGTCCGTCCGGCCCCGTCCTCGCGGACTGGACGGAGAGCGGCCTCGGCGGCCAGTGGGCTGACCCGCCGGCGATGGCCGGCCGGTGCGCCGAGGGCGGCCAGGCGTGGTCGAAGGCCGCGGTGTCACGAGAGGTCTGTCTCGCCGAGGCCCGGGCTGCCGACCCCGAGGCGCTGCGCACGGCGGCTCCGTGGGGTGCACCCGGGGCGCCGGCCTTTCCGACCCTTCGCCGGCTCCAGGTGACCCGGCCCGAGCTACTCGCCACGCTTCCCGATGTTCTCGGCGCGCACGTCGGGACCCGTTACGTCGAGGCCATGCCGGGCTTTCTCGGGCGCCATGCGGTCGCCCTGGACCCCGGCGGGGACCTCGCCGACTGGCAGGCGCTTGTGTGGTTCGACCGGTCGACGGGTGAGCGCGTCGCCGTCACGACCGACCCCGAGGACTTCGATGCCACCTTCGTCGAGTCGCTCACCTCTCGCGCAGTGAAGTACGGCGACCCATCCCGGACATCCCCAATCGCCTCCGTCACCGTGGCGCCGCTCTCGGTGCGCTACCGGGGGCGTGTCTCGCCCGTGCTGGACGCCAGCGAGGAGGGGGTCGCCGGCGATCTCGCGGCCGTGCGGGTCCATTACGACGACGCCTCTGGTCTCGGCCCGGGACAGCGCGAGGAGCTGATCGCCCTCGCCGGCAGCCTCGGCCCGGCCGGCTTCGCCCGGCGGGCGGCCACGACGGCGCGGGTCGCCAAGGGGATCGCTGAAAGCCGGCTACCGCGGCGTTCGACGACGGCCCGGATCGTCGCCGCCCTCCGGGCTGCCGAGGCCGGCCACGAGCGCCTCTGCGGGTGTGGCTGCGACCGGCCCGTCGCTCGGCGCAAGGGTGCCCGCTACGTCGATGACGCCCACCGGAAGCGGGCCGCACGCGAGCGCCAGCGCGCTGCCAAGTCTCAGCCGGGAGCTTCCCGGCGCAAGAGAGAAAGGAAAGCACCATGACCACCACGACCGACGCACCGGCCCGGCTCCGGCACCGGACCCTCTGTGGCAACCTCACCCGGGACCCGGAGCTGCGCTACTCCGCCAAGGGGACCGCGTGGGCGACGTGTGGGCTCGCCGCGAACCGCACCAATCGCCTCGACGACGGGACCTTCGAGGAGCAGCCTCCCGAGTTCTACGACCTGGTCTGTTTCGGTGACCTCGCCGAGAACGTCGCCCAGGTCCTCGCCAAGGGGACCCGGGTCGTTTGCGTGGGCAAGCTCGAAGCCGACACCTGGACGCAGGCCGACGGCACCGAGCGCGCGACGCACAAGCTCGTCTGCGACGACATCGGGGCCTCGCTTCGCTTCGCGACCGTCAAGGTCACCCGGACCGAGCGCAGGCCCGGCGGCTACGCAGACGACCCGGCCGCCGGGCCGCTCGACGACTACGACGAGGAGCCGTTCTGATGGGCGGGACCTGCGAGACATGCGCATACGCGAATGCCCACGGGTGGTTCGGTCCCCAGAGCGGCGCGCACTGCCGGGTCTGCCACGCGAGCTGGAGGGGTCTCGCCCTCGCTCACTGCACGGTCTGCCACCAGACCTTCTCGACCAACGGCACGGCCGATCTCCACTGGCGCCGCGGCGCCCACGTCGATCCGAGGGGAGTCGCCGCGCTCCACCTGGGAGACGACGGCACCTGGCGCCACGCCGGGCCGCGACCCGCCCACTGGCGGGTGGCGTCGTGACGGCGACCCCCTGGCAGCTCCTGCCCGAGCTGGCACAAGCGGAGTTCGCAGCCCTGAAGGCCGACATCGCGGCCCACGGGGTCCGCGTCCCCGTCGTCATCGACGCTTCGAGCGGAGCAGTCGTGGACGGCCACCACCGCATCCGTGCGGTGGAGGAGCTGCGCTCCGAGGGGGTCAAGCTCGACTACCCGCGCCAGGTCGTCGCCTTCCGAGACGACGACGAGCGGGTGGGCTTCGTCGTCGGCGCCAACCTGTTCCGGCGCCATTTCACCCGAGCGCAGCGGGCCGGGGTCGTGGCAAAGCTCCGGGAGCAGGGCTGGTCGCTCCGGCGCATCGGCGAGGCGGTGGGCGTCGACCACAAGACGGCACTCGCCGACCTCGCTGAGATTGGGGAGGATTCCCCAATCTCCGAGCGCGTCGAGCGCAAAGGCGGCGGCACCTACCCGGCGAGGCGTCCCGTGGCGCCTCCGTCCGTGTTCGCACGCGCGGCCCGTGACGAGGCCCGCGCCCGGGACGCGCTCCAGGTCCTTGGGGGCGAGGCGCCCTCTCGGGTCCTCGACCTGCGAGATGCGGAGCGCCGGGCCAGGAAGGCCGACTACGAGCGAATGCGCGACGCGACGACACCGGCCGAGCACGCACAGGGCAACCGCTTCGAGCTTCGCTGCGGGGACTTCGCGGAGGTCCTCGCCGACATCCCCGCCGGCTCTGTCGACCTCGTGTTCTGCGACCCGCCCTACGTCACAGAGTTCGACGACCGATGGGTGGACCTCGCGGAGGTGTCCGCTCGAATCCTCGCGCCCGGCGCTGCGGCCGTGTTCTACACCGGCCACCACAACCTCCCCGAGGTCCTCGACGCTCTTGGCCGCCACCTTTCGTGGCTGTGGCACATCGCCGTCGTCCAGGCCGGCCGCGAGTCGCGGATGAACGCGCCCCGGGTCCACAACGGACACCGCGATCTCCTCGTGTTCGCCAACGGGACCTACCGGCCCCGGCGCTGGATGCGAGACACGCTGTCGAGCGCGGCGGCCGACAAGTCGCTGCACCCCTGGCAACAGGCCCTCGACCCCGCCCGCTATCTCATCGACGTGCTCTGCGATCCGGGAGGGCTTGTCTGCGACCCGTGCTGCGGGGCGGGGACCTTCGGCGTCGCCGCCCTTCTCTCGGGACGCAGGTTCGTCGGGGTGGACATCGACCCGGTGACCCTCGGGGTCGCAACGAAGCGCCTGGGCGAAGCCGAGCGCGACGCGAGGGACGGCGAGGGCGCATGAGCGGCCGGGAGGCATGGCGCCTCGATGCCGCGTGCCAGGGCGAGCCGGTGGCGACGTTCTTTCCCGATCCGTCGGTTCCCGCGACAGCCGCCCTTGCGATATGTCGGACCTGCCCGGTTCGCCCACAGTGTCTCGCCTACGCCCTCGATCACCACATCGCCCACGGGGTGTGGGGAGGAATGTCCGTCCGCCAGCGCAGGGCGCTGCTGCGAGAAGCACGCAAGGCGTCGTGAGCAAAGAAGGCCATAGTGCGACCTGCCGCGGTGACGCCCTGCGTCCCGTTCACGACGACGGCATGGCGACCCTCTACGTCGGAGAGGCGCTCGACGTGCTGCGTCGGCTCCCGAGCGCATCTGTCGCAGCGGTCGTGGCGGACCCGCCGTACTCGTCGGGCGGCGCCTTCCGGGGCGACCGCATGGCGGCCACCGTGGCGAAGTACCGCACGACCGGGGCCGCTGCGGGCGGGGCGACACGGCGCCTTCGCGACTTCGCCGGCGACAACCGCGACCAGCGCTCATACGGCTACTGGTCGGCCCTGTGGCACGCCGAGTGCCTGCGGGTGACAGAGCCCGGCGGGGTCGCCTGTGTGTTCTGCGACTGGCGCCAGCTCCCGACGACGACCGATGCGCTCCAGGCGGGAGGCTGGGTGTGGCAGGGGATCGTCGTGTGGGACAAGGGCAACGCACGGCCCCGCCGGGGGGACTTTCGCTCCCAGGCCGAGTACGTCGTGTGGGGATCGGCAGGGCCGCTGCGAAGCGACCACGAGATCTACCTACCCGGGGTCATCCGGCACCCGCCTGTTCCCGAGGCCGAGCGGGTCCACCTGGCCGAGAAGCCGCTCGCCGTCCTCGGCACCCTCGTCGAGGTCGCACCGAAAGGCTCCGTCGTCCTCGACCCGTTCTGCGGCTCTGCCACGACCTTGCTCGCCGCGACGATCCACGAACGGCGCTCGGTCGGCATCGAAGTCTCCGAGACAATCGCCCGCATCGCTTCGTCGCGCCTCGCCCAGGGAAGCCTCTTCGCCGGAGCCGCCAAGCCGTGACCGGTCCTCTCACGCTTTACGCGGCCCACCCGATGACCGCCTACGGCACCGCCGGCGAGGCCCGGGCACTTCGACGGCTCGCCGCGCTCTTTCCCGCCTTCGACGTGGCCGACCCGTCCACGATGTTCTCCGACGGCGCGTCGTGGCACGACCTCTGGCCCGGAGTGCTCGACCAGGTCGATCTGCTCGCGATCTTCGCCGACCGCGAGGGCTGCGTCGGGGTGGGCTGTCTCAAAGAGATCGCCGACGCCATCGCGGCCTACCTCCCCGTGGTCGCATTGGGGCCGAGAGGTGGGCTGCGGGCCTTCGGCGGGGTCGCCATCGACTGCGGACCCGTCGTCGACCGTGCGCAGATCGGCCGGCTCCTCTACGGCCCGGCGATCCCCGCTCCCCGGGTCGCCGATCTGGCCGGCGATGCCCGGCGCCTTCGCGCCGTCCTCGCCGGACGATCTGTGCCCGTCGGAGAGAAAGGCCCGTGACCAGCAACGATGGGTGCCGCCTCGGCCAAGTTCCGCTGGATGCGCGGGCCGTCGCATCGTAGGATGATGCTGTTACAGACAAGTGCCCCGGCGCCGTAGAAGCGGCCCGGGGCGTGGCCCAAAGGAGTGAGTTCCTATGGACGTTGCGGAGACTACCCGCCCGCCGGTGCGCCCGGCATCCCCCCACTACGGCGACATCGCCGCGTGCCCGCGCTGCGACGGTGCGTGTCGGCGCCGTGGGAGCCTCCCGCATGGGAGCACGTGGACGAGGACGACGTGCGCGCAACCGGCACGCTGAGCTGTCCCACCCTTGCGCGGTCGTGACCGCCGCCCGGGTGGTGGCCGAGTCCCGGTCGATGTCGGCCGACGACGTGGCCGAGAGGCTCTCTGCGATCGCAGACACCTACGGGGACGACGGCGATCCCCACGTCGTCGTCTGTGACGGCTTCGGCTGCAAGGTGACCGTGCGTAGCGGTGCGCTCTGCGTTGCAGACGGCATCGGGGAGCACCGCCGGGAGCGCAGCTACGCGAAGGTCCAGGCACCGTCCCGCCTCATCGTCCGAGGAGACGGGTTCGTCACGACCGAGGCGCTTCGCTGGTGCAAGGCGCAAGGAACAGCCGCCGTCATCCTCGCAGCAGGCGACGTGGTGCTCAGCTCCTCGCCCCCGGGCCGGGACGACCCGAGAATCCGCCGCGCCCAGGCGTTGGCCCCGACATCGGGCGCCCGGCTCGCCATCACCCGCAGGCTGCTGGCGGCGAAGATCGGCGGCCAGGCCGGGGTGCTCCGGGCGATCTTCGGGGCCGAGGACAGCGCGGCGACCCTCGACGACCTGGCCGGCGGCGTCGAGGTCGCCTCCACGGTCGAAGAAGCCCGCCAGCTCGAAGCGGTCGCAGCCGCCGCCTACTTCGCCGCATGGTCGCACCATCCTGCGACCGCGGTGCGCTTCGCCGCGAAGGACCGGCGCCGGGTGCCCCCGCACTGGTGCGCCTTCGACTCGAGGCGCTCTGCGATCACCGGGGCCGCGAACACAAACCGCCTCGCAGAGAGGCCCGTCAACGCCCTTCTCAACTACTGCTACCGCCTGGCAGAGATCGAGGCCCGCTTCGCCTGTCTGCGCCTGGGCCTCGACCCCGGCCTCGGGGTGCTCCACCAAGACGCTGCCGGCCGAGACTCCCTCGCCCTCGACCTCATCGAGCCGGTCCGGCCCACCATCGACCGCTTCGTGTTGGACCTCGTAGCAGAGCGCGCCTTTGCGAAGCGGGAGTTCGTCGAGCGATCCGACGGCCACGTGCGCTGCGCCGCCCCGCTCACCCACGACCTCGCCGCCACGCTTCCCACCTGGCGCAGGGCGATCGCCCCGCACGCAGAGGCCGCAGCCCATACCTTCGCCGACTACGTGGCCGGCAAGGTCGCCCGCACGACCCCGCTCACCGGCGCGAAGGGCCGGGCGGCATCTGCCGTGGTGCGCCGGCGCAGGGCCAACGAAGCGAAGGCCCGGAGGGAGAGCGCCAACTCCCAGCACGCGGCCACCCAGCCGAAACGCCGCCCCCGGGCCGTCGACCCCGAGGACGCGGCCGCGCTCTTTGCGACGTGCGTTGACTGCGGAGGTCCCCTCGCACGATCCCGCAACGTCCGCTGCCCGAGCTGCTGGGAGAAACAGCCCGCACAGTCGAGGGAGGCCCGCAGGCGCCGGGGGCGGTCTATCGCGATGGCACGCTCCGAGCTGGAGCGCTGGAAGGCGGACCACCCCCACGCCATGCACCGCCCCGAGGACTTCGCTGCGATCCGGGCCGGGCTCGCAGGGGTCACGCTCCGGGAGATCGCGGCGGCGACGGGGATGTCGAAGGCATCCGCATCGACATGGCGCTCGGGCCGCCAGGTCCCCGCCCTTCGCCACTGGGCAGCCCTCGCCGCCTTGGCAGGGGTCGAGCACGCCGATGACACATCGTCCGTCGTCGACTTGGCCCACCTCGCCGACCGCAGGGGCGAAACCCAGCGCGGCGCCTGGCGCGACCAGGCTGAGGCGTGGGTGAAGCCCGAGGACGGCCGCGAGCCTCCGGTCGCCGGCATCGCCGGCCAGGTGGCCCCGTGAGCAACCGCACCGCTTCCGAGCGCCGGGCCTACGCGATCGCACGGGCGCGAGCCGAGCGCCGGGCGACCCGCGCTCATATCGTCGCCGAGGTCGACCGGGCCGTCGCTGCGGTCGGCTGGCGCCAGGCCCGCCCCGTCGTCGCAGTCATGCTCCCCGGAGCGCCGATCTCGGGTCCCCGAGGCCGGTGGCGGGGCCGTCTGCGCAAGCGCAACGCGGCGAAGCTTCTCGACGGCCTCGCAGCCCTTCCCGCCCAGAGCAGGCTCGCTCTCGGGCACACGTCACAGCCGGGCCATGGCGCTCGGAACAGGGAGGGATGACATGGCCGTCTACGAGTTCCTCTTGACGGCGCTTCTCGTCATCTGCGGCACCGTGGTCCTCTTCGTCGTCGCAAGCGTGGCAGCCGCCGTCGCCGTCCGGCGGCACCGGCGCTGGGAGCGCTGGCAGGAACCGGGCTGGGTCGCCCGCGAGAGGCCGTCGAACTTCGTCCCCTTACGCCCACGGAGCACTCGGGCGGACCGGGAGCTGCGCCGATGGCTGGCATGTGAGGAGGCCTACGACCAGTGGCGCTTTGACCATCAGATCCCCGACGGTCCGAGCGCCCGTGCGATGTTCGCGAGCGCCTGGGAGGCGGGGCGGCGTCGCCCACGCCGCCAGGCGTAGCCGTCGCGATGGCGCACAACGCACCCGGTGCCTCGGCGGTGAGACAACCTCTCTGTAGCCTTCTCGCCCAGCCTCGCTGGCCTGGCGTGATGGCCGCCTCCTGATCTCGTAGTCGAGGAGTCGAACCGTGGACGAGATGACCGAAGCGGCGCCCACTGCTACCGCCTCCAGTGACGGCCTCGGCAATCGCGATGCCATTTCCCGTGCCGCGCCCAAGCGCGCCGGTAGTGTGTCGCCCGAGAAAGCGACGACGACGGAGGATGGTGTGGCCGGGTTCGACCTTGCGAGCTGTCTCGGCAGGCTCGCTGAGCGCAACCCGGGCAAGACCGAGGCCGACATCCAGGCGGACGTCCGCGACCTTCTTCTCTTTGGGAGCTTCGATCTCGGCGACGAGTTCGTCCACCTGGAGTCGCCCGCCGAGGACCAGAAGCGCCTCGATGTCGAGGTCGGCGCCGTCGTCATCGAGTGCAAGCGGGACATCCGCCCCGCCAAGGTGCGCACCAGTGCGGAGCACCAGCTCGACGGGTACCTGCGAGGGCGCGAGAACGCGAGCAGCCAGCCTTACGTCGGCATACTGACCGACGGCGCCGACTGGCGCTGCTACCGCGTCGCACCTGTCGGGCTCGACGAGTTCTCCCGCTTCCAGCTCGGGAGCGAGGCCGACGACGAGCGCGCGTTCCGGCGCTGGCTCGGCGCGATCCTTGCGACCGAGCACCAGGTAAAGCCGACCGCGGTCTCCATCGAACAGCGCCTCGGCGCGACCTCGCCCGCCTGCGGGCTCGTCCTCGGCGAGCTAGCGGAGCTGTGGAGGCAGTCCGAGGACCACCCCACCGCGAAGCTCAAGCGCTCCCTGTGGGCGAAGCTCCTGCGCACCGCTCTCGGCACGCAGTTCAAGGACGACGACGAGCTGTTCTGCGAGCACACCTACCTCGTCATCGTCGCCACCCTGATCGGCCACGCGGTGCTCGGCTTCGATGTTGGGGCGCAGGAGTTCTCCCCGGCGGTCGCGCTCTCGGGCCAGAACTTCGCCCACGCGGGCCTCGACGGCGTCGGAGAAGCCGGCTTCTTCGACTGGCTGCTCGACGTGCCTGGAGGCGAGCCGCTCGTCGCCGACCTCGCCCGGCGCGTCGCTTCGTTTGCCTGGCAGGGCGTCGATCACGACGTACTCAAGGTGCTCTACCAGTCGGTCATCTCCCCGGAGACCCGTCACCGGCTCGGGGAGTACTACACACCTGACTGGCTCGCCGAGCACATCGTCGACGAAACCGTGACCGATCCGCTGTCGACGCGGGTCCTCGATCCGGCCTGCGGCTCTGGAACGTTCCTCTTCCACGCGGTGCGCAAGTACCTCGCCGCAGCCGAGACAGCGGGCATCCCGACGGCCGCAGCGCTCTCGGGTGTGACAGCTCACGTCTTCGGCCTCGACCTTCACCCCGTTGCCGTCATCCTGGCCCAGGTGACCTATCTGGTCGCGATCGGACCGGAGCGCCTCGACGCCCGAACCGGCCGGCTCTCCGTTCCGGTCTACGTCGGGGACTCGATGCGCTGGGAGGCCGCGGAAGAGGACTTCTTCACCCGCGCCGGAGCCCTCGTCGTCCCGACCGACAACGGCCAACGCTTCCTCCCGTCCGAGTTGCGCTTCCCGCCGGCCGTCGTCGCAGACATGGACCGCTTCGACCAGCTCGTCGAAGCCCTCGCTGCGCGTGCAACTGAGCGGGCTCCGGGGGCGCCCCACCAGCCCCTCCGCGGCCTTCTCGCCAACTTCGGCGTCGCCGAGGCCGATCGCCAGACCCTCCAGGCCACCTACTCGCTGCTCTGCGAGCTCCACGACGAGGGCCGCGACCACATCTGGTCCTTCTACGTGCGCAACCAGGCGCGCCCCACGTGGTTCGCCACCGAGGCACACCGCGTGGACGCACTCGTCGGCAACCCGCCGTGGCTCTCGTACCGCTACATGCCAGCCGAGATGCAGAAGAACTTCGCCGGGCGAGCCAAAGCTCGACACCTCTGGTCGGGAGGCAAGGTGGCGACTCACCAAGACCTCTCGGCGTTCTTCGTCGCCCGCTCGATCGAGCTGTACCTCCGGGTCGACGGCCGCTTCGGCTTCGTGATGCCGCGAGCGGCCCTTTCGCGCCAGCAGTACGAGGGCTTCCGACAGGCGAACTTCTCCTCGAAGACCGAGACCTGCGCGGTCGCCTTCGACGCCCCGTGGGACCTCGGCGACGTGGACCCCGAGCCGTTCCCCGTTCCCGCGGCTGTCGTCCTCGGCCGCCGGGTCGAAACCGAGGCCCGGACCCTTCCTGCGCGCCATCTACGTTTCTCCGGCCCGCTCGCACCCCACGGTTCCTGGG
>JAJYGM010000556.1 GCA_021785095.1 Actinomycetes bacterium | reverse complement strand
CGATGTCATGACGCTCGAGGCGTGGCGCGCCGAGGTGGGAGCCGACGCGGCGAGCACGGCCGTCAGCGAGCGCCGTACGGTCGTCGGCGAGGGGCCGGGGCCGGTCCGGAGCTGGGCGGTGGCGCCCCTGATCGGGGAGGCCGACGTGTTCGGCACGCTCGCCGTCCTGTCGCCGCTCCCGGGCGCCTACGGTCCGGACGAGACCGCGCTCCTGGCGTCGCTCGCCGACCACGCGGCGCTCGCGCTCGCGGCATCGGAACTCGTCGCGCGGGCGGAGGAGTCGGAGACCCGCTACCAAAGCCTCGTGGAGAGCCTGCCCGACCTGATCTTCACCTGCAACAGCGTGGGCGACTTCACGTTCGTGTCCGAGTCGGTGGAGGACGTGCTCGGCTGGAGCCCGGAGGAGACCGTCGGGCGCAACTTCCGCGAGATGCTCGTCGAGCACAGCGACCTCAGTCCCCTGGGCCGGCGATTCCAGTGGATGGCGGACAATCCCGGCAAGACCCTGATCACGAGGCTCGACCTCCGGACGAAGTGGGGCGGCGCGAAGCCGGTCGAGGTGGCTGCGGCCGGCGTGCTGCGCGGCGGCAGGTTCGACGGCGTCCACGGCTCCGCGCGCGACGTGAGCGACCAGGAGCGGCTGGAGCGCGAGCTTCGCGAGTCGGAGGCGCGGTACCGCTTCCTCGTGCAGTCCTCGCCGGATCTCGTCTGGGTCACCGATGCCGAGGGGCGCCTGACCTACGTCTCCGATCGCGCCAAGCCGGTGGTGGGCTGGGACGCCGAGCAGATGATCGGCCGGACGATGCAGGAGCTCGCAGTGGAGCCCGAGGTCCACGACTGGGTCGCGCGCTTCGACTGGCTGCGCCAATACCCGGGCGTGCCCCACCGCAACAAGTTCCGCATCCGCACCCCCGAGGATTCCGAGCGCCTGATCGAGATCACCGGCATCGGCGTGCTCAACGCGGAGGGCGAGTTCATCGGCGCACACGGGACAGTGCGCGACATCGGGGAGCTGGAGCGTCTGGAGGGCGACCTGCGACGCCAGACCGCCGAGCTGGCGGCGTCCGAGGAGCGTGCGCACCTCGCCCGCGAGCTCCACGACTCGGTCACGCAGTCGCTGTTCTCGATGACCCTCCAGTCGCGGAGCATCGAGCTGCTCATGGCGCGCGACCCCGCGCAGGTGCCGGGCAAGCTCGCCGAGCTCCGCGAGCTCCAGCGGGACGCGCTCGCCGAGATGCGGGCGCTCATCTTCGAACTTCGGCCCGGGCACCTCCAGGAGCAGGGGCTGGCGATGGCGCTCCGGACCCACGCCTCGGGACTGACTGCCCGGATCGGGCTGCCGATCGATGTGGACGCAGACCTCGGTGACCGACGACCCTCACTCGATGTCGAGGAGGCGCTTTACCGGATCGGCCGGGAGGCGCTGCACAACGTGGTCAAGCATGCGGGCGCACGGCAGGTTCGGGTCGAGGTCGCGCGTCGCGGCGACAGTGCCTGCGTCCGGGTCGAGGACGACGGCCGCGGGTTTGACCCCGACGCGGTGCCCGATGGCCACTTCGGCCTCGCCGGGATGCGGGCGCGCGCCGAGCGTCTCGGCGGCCGCTTCTCGGTCGTGTCGGACATGGGTCACGGGACGGTGGTCGAGGCGGCGATCCCGGAGGGCGCGACGCGCGACGCCCTGACGATCGCCGGACAGGGCGCCATTGCCGGAGCGGCACGACAACCGTGACGACTCCGGATCCCACGACTCCCGTCACTGGCGGCCGGACGATCCGCTCCAGGCGCGGGCTCCCCATCCGGCCACTGGCCAAGAGCGAGCACGCGTTCGCCCAGCGCGGGCGCTGGCGGCGCCTCCCGCTGCTACGAGGGGAGCGAGGCTTCCGCGAGAGCGTGGCTCGAGGTCACCTCGATGTGCTACCTCGCCTGACGAGCGACGGGCTGGTCAGCCATCGCCGCCGATGTCCGAGCCGGAGCCAGTTCCGCATGTCTGCGTGTCAGGTCCGGCGGACGAAGGTCACAAAGGTAAGACTCGAGCCGCCGACGGTCCCGGTGACCTCCCAGCAGCCCTCGGTCGGGAACGACACGCCGCTCGCCTGAAAGCCGCTGGACCCGTATCCGCTCGGAACGGACGCCCGCAGCGGGGGTGCAGCAGCATCGAGGCGGCGGCCGCTGATGGTCAGGCCACCGGACGCGATCCGCCACCAGCCGAACTTCCACCCGATCGAGCCGTCGGCCTCGACCGACCCGCTATCCGCCAGGATCACGCCGCCGTCGCCCAGCCCCCCGACCCATAGCTTGTCATTGCCGAATGCCGACGCGGAGCCGAAGAGTTGATCCCCGATCTCCGCCGGCGCCTGACCGGGCGTCGTGACGGAACAGTTCTCGTCATCGTTCACCCTCAAAATGGCGCCGTTGGACGTCGGTTCAATGGTCTTGACGGCGCTCGAGGGTGTCGCGGGCGAACATGCGGCGAGTATCAGGCCGGCGAACAGAAGGGCAACGCGTGCTCTCATGCGTGGAGGGGATGACACTCCTGGGGCCAGATCCTCACGGGCCGACCATACCACCGGCATCGGTCCGCCGGATCACGCCGGTTATCTTCAGGCAATCGGGTTGCCGAACACGCCACAGGTCCTGAGTCCGAGGCTGCCGACGCGGCTCGGAGGATCCGGGAGGCGCTCGGCTAGCCTGCCGGCGCTCGCCATCCCCGAATCTCCTCGGGGAGGAGCTTCGGCTGGGCATCGCCGCCGCCTCGGGCCCACCAAGCGTGGGATCTTGGCTTCGATCGCCCTTAGCGCCTCCGGGCGGCGATTACGAGGATGAGCCTCGCGTAAGCTCCCCGGGGCGGAGCATCGGTGGTCGGCGCACCGGCGCAGCGGCTCAGCGACCCCGCTCGGCGCGAGAGGGCCCCAGCGACCCTAGCGTCCCGATTCGCTGATACCTCACTGGTTGAGTCGCGTCAGGGTCAGGAGCGCCTCCCGCGCGCACGGGTCGCACCACGAACCCCCGGTTCGGGTCGGCGTCCGTGCACGCCACTGCGCGTGCCGACCCCAGCACGACTCAGCGACCGGGCTCGGCGTGGGAGGGGTCCCAGCCACCCTAGTCGATCTCGAGCACCAGGTACCCGATGCGGCCTCCCGGCGTGATGATCTCCACGTG
>JAJYGM010000402.1 GCA_021785095.1 Actinomycetes bacterium | reverse complement strand
GTAGGGGGCTCGGGTGAGGATGAACGATCCGATGTCGAGGGCGTTCACCCGGCCGGCCTCGTCGCGAACGATGTGCAGGGTCTCGCCGGCGTAGTACCCCGACAACCCGACGAATGTGTCGTCGCCGGCGGGCCGGAAGTCTGCTTCGCGCCCGAGGGCGAGCGTCCGCAGGGAGAGGTCCCCGTTCTTCGACACCGACAGCACGAAGGCGCTCGTCCCCCAGTACCAGGCTCCCGTGATCTCGAGGAGAGCGCGGTCGACCCCGCCTCGCACAGGGCTCCACGCCTCCTCGGGCATCGGCTCGTGCTCCTGGAACGAGGAGAGCAGCTCTGCCTCCAGGGTTGGAGCCAGGCCGGAGGTCGTGTTCGTCATCACGATCACGCCGTCTCCGGTCGGTGCGTCGATCCGGAGGGCGGCGAGGAAGCCGGGCATCGATCCGTAGTGTCCGTAGCTGCGCCGCCCGTCCCGGTTGAACACCTGGATCCCGAGGCCGTGGGCTGTCGTCCACGGCAGGTCCGGGAGGTCCGAGATCGCGATCGGCTCTCGCATCTCGGCCGCCGTCTCCGGGGAAAGGACGTCCGGTCGTTGGCCGGCGAGAACTGCCGACCAGCGGCAGAGGTCGCTGACCGTGGTCCACAGCTGGCCGGCCGGAGCCATCGACACTGCGTCGTGCTCGGGCTCGGAGAGGACGACGTCGGCATGCGGGTGCACGCCGAGGCCGCCGGCGAAGGGTCGCACCGGGTGGGTCGTCGTCCGCACCATCCCGAGCGCTCTGAGCAACTCGGTGTCGACGACGTCGTCCCACGCCTCGGCGCGCACGCGACTGATCAGCTCGCCGAGCACGGCGTAGCCCACGTTCGAGTAGTGGAACCGCCGACCCGGGCTGTCGAGCAGGTCGACGACCCTCACGGAGGACTGGACGAGCTCGGCGAACGACACCCCCGGCGTGCGCTCCCACCACGGACCGGCGGTCTCCGCCCGGAGACCCGAGGTGTGCGAGAGCAGGTGGGCGATGTTGCAGGGCACGTGCGCGAGCTCGGGCAGGTACGTGCCGATCGGGGCGGAGAGGTCGACGAGCCCCTCGTCGCGAAGGCGCATGACCTCGACCGCCACGAACGTCTTCGAGATCGAGCCGCACCGGTACTGCGTGTCCTCGGTCGGTGCCGCCCCGTCGACCTCCCCCGCGGAGCCGAACCAGGCCAGCTTGCCCTTGCGGACGATCCCGGCCGCGACCGACGGCAGCCGGGAGCGCGATTGCTCGGCCGCCAGCCGCTGGTCGAGCCGGTGCGCCGTGGGGTCTCGCGGCATCGATCGGGACGCTAACGCAGACCGGCCCCCCAGGGCTCCTCCGGGAGCGGTCCGAGCGGCATCCCCGCGGTGTTCGCCCCGTGCTCGTAGCCGAGCAGGTAGGCATCCGCCTCCGCCTCGCGCGGGTACCGGTCGCACAGAGCCCGGAAGGCGCCTGAGTGCGACGGCTCGAGCAGGTGGGCGAGCTCGTGCACGATGACCGCGTCGAGCACCCAGTCCGGCATCGTGCTCAGGCGCGACGAGATGCGGACGGCGCCCGTCGAGGGTGTGCAGGACCCCCACCGCCTCACTTGGTTCGTCACGAACCTGACCGAGGTCGGCCGGACCCCGTCGAGGTACCGGTCGGCCAAGTCGTGCGCCCGACGTTCGAGATCGCGATCCGACGAGACGTGCCGGCGCCGGGATTGATCGAGCACGCGGAGGGCGAGCCGGGCCGCGACGTCCTCCCGTTCGGCGACCGACATGAGGGCGGGCACGACCACGACGACCTTCCCGGCCTCGAGATGCGCCTGCGACGTCTTGCGGCGCCGGTTGCTCACGCGGATCTCGACGTGGGCGACACCGCTCTGCCCGAGTGGCACGGGGATCGAGTAGGCGAGCTGGATCCGCTGCGCGGCCGGTGCGCGGGAGGGGGCGGAGCGACTGCGGCCGCCGCGCGCGCCGGAGCTGGCTTGTGGTCGTGACACAGCAGGCATGGGTTCTTCGGTCCTTCTGAAGCTCTCACGGGTCGGTGGGGCGTCCCGAGGTGAGGACGCCCGATAACCCCGGGCATCCGCCATCCTCAGCCCCTCGAAGGCGGCGGCCAATGTCGTGTGCTCGGCTCGGCAACCGTAGCGGGTGGGTGTGTCGTTCCGCCGTGTACGACCCGGGCGCCGGGTCAGGCCGTGTCGAGCGACCCCAGCGCACGCCTGACATCGACGGTGAGCGGCTCACCGGACGCCGGGCTGTAGCTCGTGACGGTCTCGGTCACGGCCAACCCCTCCCGCTGAGCCCACTCCTCGATGTTCTCGACCGGGCAATCGGGATCGGCGAGCAGCCGTGCCACGTGGTCGAGCATCTCGAGCTGTCGCCGAGCGTGGGTGGCGTTCGAGATCCGCGGGGGCGGGCCGGTCATCAGGCCCCACTCGTCCCAGAGGATCATCTCCGTCTTCGCGACGGCGGCGAGGTCGTGCAGAAGGTTGTGGCGCAGGTAGGGCCATCCCCTCGTCGCCGGGACGTCGACGTCGGGCGCGACGGCGAAGCGCTCGTGCTCCCGCACCCCCGCCCGCGCCTCCAGCCAGGCCTTCGGACCGGTGAGGAAACGATCCCGCGGGATGTCGAGCGGATCGAAGCCGGGCCCGTCCGCGGGCACGAAGTCCTCGCCGACCTGCGCCTCCACGAGGCGCCAGCGAGCATCCGCCTCGTCCCACACCTCGGCCACGACGTGGTCGAGGATCCAGTCCTGTGCGAGGTAGGTGGCGAACCCGACGCGGGCACGAGCAGGTATCCCCTTGTGGCGCAGCATCGCCACGAGCAGCACGGTGTAGTCGCGGCAGCAGCCGACGATCCGCTGTGACGGTGCTCGTTCGCTCGACAGGTCCCCTTCGAGCTCCGTGAGGCGCCGGAGCATGTCCTCGACGTAGCGGATGTCGACCTCGCGGATGCGGTCCCGAGCGACACCGGCCGCGTCCCAGTCGCCGCCGGCCCGGTAGTGGAAGACGAGCTCTTGGCTGAGCCTCTGCAGGCCGGCGAGGCCGTCGGGCAGCTCGTCCAAGGCGGCCTTCAAGGTCCCGGGATCTGTCACGTTGCTCTGGCTGATCCAGTGGTACGCCTCGGGCATCGTCGTCCTCGCCTTCTCCTCGTGTCGGTCGCCCG
>JAJYGM010000311.1 GCA_021785095.1 Actinomycetes bacterium | reverse complement strand
GGGCCGACCCGAGGAGTGTGCCGGTCCCGTGCTGTTCCTCGCACACGACGTTGCAGCCTCCTACGTGACAGGTCATTCGCTCGAGGTGAACGGCGGGCGGTTGATGCCGTGACCGTCGTCGAAAGACCTTGACACCTCGCCGGGCGGAGCGTACCTTGACGTCCTGCAACGTGTTCACATAGGCGTCCGTGATACAGATATGTGAACATTCGATCCACTCGGGGGAGGGGGAGCGTGGACAACCAGCCACGCTGGGAAGTGGTGTCCGGCGAAGGGGGCCGAGGCACTCGATCCGGCTGTGATGCAGGACTGCTGACCGCCGCGGGGGCGAGATGAGCCTCGGGTCGCGGGCTCTCGCCGTCATGGAGCCGGTGCCACTCGCTCCGCACGACCGCGGAGCGGAGCGCCACGGCCGTGCGCGCCGGCGACGCAAGGCGCTGGCGCCGTACGCGATGCTCACGCCGCTCGTCCTGCTCATCCTGGGCTTCGTCGCGTACCCGGTCCTCAACGTCGTCTACTACAGCTTCCAGAACTACAACGTCGTCGAGCCGTTCCTCAACGGCTTCGCCGGATGGAGCAACTACTCGACGATGTTCCGGCACGACCCTTTGTTCTGGACGAGCCTCGAGTTCACCGCGAAGTGGGTGTTCGCAGAGGTGTTCCTCCAACTGGTCTTCGGTCTCGTCCTGGCGCTGATCCTCAACTCGGCCTTCCGGGGACGGGGGATCGCGCGCGCCCTCGTCTTCGCTCCCTGGGCCGTCTCGGGAGTACTGACGACGACGATCTGGCTTCTCATCTACGACCCGCAGGCCGGCCTCATCGGCTACCTGAGCGATCTCGGGCTCACCCCTCACGGCTTCACGATCCTCGCCGACACCCACACCGTGTTCTGGGCAGCAATCCTCGCGGAGCTCTGGCGTGGGCTCCCGTTCTTCGCGATCATCCTGCTCGCGGACCTCCAGAGCATCCCGTCCGAGCTCATCGAGGCGGCAAACTGTGACGGGGCCAACGCGTGGACACGCTTTCGCTACATCGTGGCGCCACACCTTCGTGACGCCGTCATCCTCTCGACGCTCCTGCGCTGCGTGTGGGAGTTCAACAACGTCGACCTGCTCTACACGCTGACCAACGGCGGACCGGGGACCGAGACGACCACGCTGCCGCTCTATATCGCACGCCAGGCGATCACCGAGCACAACTTCGGCTACGGGTCGGCGCTCACGATGGCCGGGTTCGTCATCCTGCTCGTCTTCTCGATCGCCTACTTGAAGTTCAGCAAGTTCGGCGTATCACGTGGGTACGCACCATGAGCCGCGCCGAGTGCACGGCAGCGTCCGGCGCAGCCGGTCGCAGCCGGGCGTCGAGAGATTAAGGGGAGCGATTGTGAGCGCTGCACCGCTGGGCATGACCGGCGAGCTGGCACGCCGATGGGAGCGATCGCGGCTCTACCTATGGGTGCCGCTCGGGCTCTTCATGCTCTTCACCCTTGTCCCGTTCTACTGGATGATCGTCTTCGCCTTTCGACCGGACGGGTCCACCCACCCGTACCCGTGGCCGGTGACGCTCGCGAACTTCAAGCTCGTCTGGAACGTCCTCGGCTTCGGGGTGTTCTTCAAGAACAGTGTCCTCGTCGGCGTCGGGACACTGGTCGGCGTGAACGTGATCTCGGCGCTCTCGGGGTACGCGCTCGCCCGCTTCAGCTTCCGGGGCCGGGGCTTCCTCGTGGTCGGCCTGCTGTGCACCCAGTTCGTCCCCGGCGTGATGCTATTGATCCCGTTGTTCATAATCTTCCGCCATCTCGGGCTCATCGACAACCTCGTCGCGCTCGTCATCGCGGACACGGTCTTCCAGCTTCCGCTGACGACGTTGCTCATGAGCGGCTTCATCCGGAGCGTCCCGGTGGAGCTCGAGGAGGCGGCGATGGTGGACGGCTGCTCGCGCCTCAAGGCGTTCCGGGCGGTGACCCTGCCGCTGCTCCGGCCTGCATTCGTGGCCATCGGCTCGTTTGCCTTCGTCGGCAGCTGGAACAACTTCCTCTTCGCCCTCATCTTCATGAACAGCCAGGACCACTTCACACTTCCGGTGGGCCTCGACTACACGATCGGTGAGTTCAGTGTGAACTTCGGAGCACTCGCGGCCGGCGGAGTGCTCGCAGCGGTGCCCGTCGTCCTCGTGTTCGCCGTAGTGCAGCGATATCTGGTCCAAGGGCTCACCGTCGGAGCGATCAAGGGATAGGAGGTCGTGCAGGAGAAAAGGAAACGAGGGTCCGTCGACTGACATCGGATAGCCACAGTAAGAGCGACAAGAAGGCAGCATCGTCCGGCATTACGACCACAAGGGGGAAACAGATGAGACAACATCGAGCATGGCGTCAGACTCGGCGCATCGGCACGGCTGTAGCCACGACCGGTATGCTGCTTGCTGGAGGGGGCATCGCCAGCGCGACTGCAGCAACTGCTGTGCCACACTCTGCAAAGCCGCGCTCCTCGAGCGTCACGATCACGTTCTGGGACGACAACGGCGGCCCCCGGACGCCTATCTACATGCACCTCATCCCCATGTTCGAGAAGGAGAACCCGGGGATCAAGGTGAAATACGTAGGGATCCCGGATCCATCCGTGCTCGAGAAGTACGACACGGCAATCGCTGGTGGCGATCCTCCGGACATCGGAGCGATCCCTGGCGGCGACCTCGCGGCCATCGTCGCCCAGAGTGCGCTCGTGCCGTTGAACAAGCTCTACCAGTCGAGCCCGCTCAACGGCAAGCTCCTCCCGACCCTGCTCACCGCCACCGCGGCGTCGTCTTCGAACGACAAGACCCTCTGGGCTCTTCCGTTCTCCGGCGTGCCGTCTACCCTCTGGTGCAACATGGTGCTCTTCCGCGCCAAGCACCTGACGTGCCCGACCACGTGGAACGCGTTCTTCACGGATGCGAAGGCGCTGACGAACAGCTCGAAGGGCCAGTACGGCCTCACGATGCGTGGTGCCGGGGGCTCGACCAACCAGCTCACCGACGAGATGGTCTCCTACGCGGGGCTGACGAGCTACTTCACGAAGAACGGAAAAAGCACCTTCGACAGCCCGCGGGCGGTTGACTTCATCAAGAGGTTCGCCGCGATCGAGGGCGTCGACACGCCGAACGACGTCGACAACGGCTACTTGCAG
>JAJYGM010000699.1 GCA_021785095.1 Actinomycetes bacterium | reverse complement strand
GCCGGTGCCGTGGCGACGGCCGCGCCGCATGCTCCGCCCATCCCGGCACGCGCCGGCGCAGACCGGCCGGGACCGGCAACCCGGCCGGCCGGGGTGCCTCGGCGCGGCGATGACGCCCTGTCGCAGCGGGCCGGGCGCAACATCCCCGCAGCCATCGTGAGCGGCCTCGTGATCGGCGCTGCCGCGCTGATCGCCTTCCACTTCGGGACGGTGCCGTCGATGGTCGTCGTCACGGTGGTCCTCGTGGCCGCGGCGATCGAGGCGTACGCGGCGTTCCGCCGGACGTACCATCCGGCGACGTTGCTCGGGATCGTCGCGGTCGCCGGGGTCATCGTCGGCAGCTACGACAAGCCGTTCGCCGCGTTGCCGGTCGTCGCCGTCGTGCTGTTCGCCGCGACGGTCCTGTGGCACCTCGTCGGCGTGGACCGCCGCGCCGAGCCGGTGCGGAGCACTGCGGCCACCCTCTTCGTGTTCTTCTGGATCGGGATCTTCGGCTCGTTCGCAGCGCTGCTGCTCGCGCCTTCGCTGTTCCCGGGCCGCACGGGCATCGCGTACCTCCTCGGCGCGCTGATCGCGGTCGTTGCCTACGACGTCGGAGCGCTCGTCGCCGGCGCGTGGGTGGGTCGCCACCCGCTGAGCGCCGTGAGCCCGGGCAAGACGTGGGAAGGCGTGCTCGGCGGTGCGGCCGGCGCGATCGTCTTCGCCGTCGTGATCGTCCGTCTGGTGCATCCATGGACGCTCGCGGAGGCGGTGGTGCTGGGCATCGTCGTCGCGGTCGTGAGCCCGATCGGCGACCTTTGCGAGTCGCTGGTGAAGCGCCAGCTCGGCCTGAAGGACATGGGGCGGATCCTCCCGGGGCATGGGGGCCTGCTCGACCGGGTCGACGGGTTGCTGTTCGTCCTCCCGGCCACCTACTACCTGGTCCGCGCCTTCGGCCACGGCTGACCGCGGCCCGCGCCTTCGGCCACGGCTGACCGCGGCCCGCGCGGCGACCGGCGAGGCGTGTCCGGTGGCATGCTTTCTGGCCGATGCAGACCGTGAGCCTGGTGGGATCGACGGGGTCCATCGGGACCCAGGCCGTCGACGTGGTCGAGGCCGCCCCCGACCGCTACCGGGTCGTCGCGATCGCCGCGCACCGCTCGGTGGAGGTCCTCGCCGACCAGGCGCGCCGGCTCCGCCCGGAGCTCGTCGCGGTCGGTGACGCGGACGCCGCGCAGCGGCTCGAGCCGCTGCTCCCGGCTCGCACGGAGCTCCTCTTCGGCCCCGAGGGGCTCGTGGCGGCAGCGGAGGCGGCCGACGTCGTGCTGAACGCGGTCGTGGGCTTCGCCGGCCTGCCCGTCACCCTCGCGGCGCTCCGCGCCGGGCGCCGCCTCGCGCTGGCGAACAAGGAGTCCCTCATCGCCGGGGCTCCCGTCGTCCAGCCCGCACGGCGCACGCGCGGCGCCCAGATCGTGCCCGTCGACTCCGAGCACTGTGCGATCCACCAGTGCCTCTCCGTCGTCGAGGTGCGCCAGCCCCGCGCGGACGGGAAGGGCTGGGTGGGGCCCGGAGACCCGGTCGACCCGGCTCCTGCGCACGCCGGCGGGACGGAGGGCGTGGTCCCGGCCGGAGGCGCCGGAGCCGACGGCAGCGCCGCCGCCCCGGCCCTGTACCCGTCGGTGGCTCGACTTCGGATCACGGCTTCGGGCGGCCCGTTCCGCGGCCGCACGCGCGCTGAGCTCGAGTCCGTCGGCGTCGCCGACGCCCTCAGCCATCCGACCTGGACCATGGGCCCGAAGATCACGGTCGACTCGTCGACGCTCATGAACAAGGGCCTCGAGGTGATCGAGGCGCACGAGCTCTTCGGCCTCGCCTACGACCGGATCGACGTCGTCGTCCACCCCCAGTCGGTGGTCCACTCGATGGTCGAGCTGGTCGACGGCTCGACCATCGCGCAGCTCTCGCTGCCCGACATGCGGCTCCCCATCGGCTACGCGCTGGGATGGCCGGAGCGGCTCGACCACGCGTTTGGCGCGATCGACTGGGCTGCGCCCCTCTCCTTGGACTTCGAGCCGCCGGACCGGGCGGCGTTCCCCTGCCTCGACCTCGCCTACGCGGCAGGGCGGGCGGCGGGACCTGCGCCCGCCTGGCTGAACGCCGCCAACGAGGTGGCGGTCGCCGCCTTCTTGGACGGTCGGCTCGACTGGCTCGGCATCGCCGACGTCGACGCCGCGGTGCTCGACCGTTGCGACGGCGAGCCGCTGCGCTCCGTCGACGACGTGCTGGAGGCCGACCGCCGAGCCCGTGCGCTCGCGACGGAGGCCGTGGAACGCCGACTGGCGGCCGTGTGAAGAGGGAGCTCGGCTCCCCGGGTCCGGCCGAGGAGCCCGCCGGCGGGCTCGACGACGGCGCGCTCGACGGCGGCGCGTCTCCCAGCCCCGGCACGACCGGCGGCCCCGGCGCGACTCCTGGCCCCGGGGCGTCTCCCGGCCCGTCCCCGAGGGGCGGCACGCGCGGGGCGGTCCTGCGCCTGGCGGTGGTCGTCGCGTTGATCGTCGCGGCGCTCCTCGCGGCGGGGCTCGGGCCCCTTCTCGTGTTCGTCGTCGTCCTCGTCGTCGTCGTCGTCCTCCACGAGCTGGGTCACTACCTGACGGCGAAGTGGAGCCACATGAAGGTGACCGAGTTCTTCATCGGGTTCGGGCCGCGGCTGTGGTCGGTACGGAGGGGTGAGACCGACTACGGCGTCAAGCCGATCCTCGTGGGGGCCTACGTGAAGATCCCCGGGATGACCAACCTCGAGCAGCTGGACCCGGCCGACGAGGCCCGCACGTATCGCCAGCAGCCCTTCCGCCGCCGGGTTCTCGTCGCGAGCGCCGGGTCGATCATGCACTACATGATCGCGCTGGTCCTCGGGATCGTGCTCGCCATCGCGATCGGCATCCCGACCGGCACACGGGTCACGGTGAGCGGGTTCACGCGCTGGGCCGGGCATCGCGAGACCGCTGCGCAGCTCGGCGGGGTGAAGGCCGGCGACACGGTCTTGTCCGTGGACGGCGAGAGCGTGACGACGACCACACAGCTGTCGGCGGCCATCCAGGCGTCGAAGGGGCATGCGGTCCGTCTCGTCGTCGAGCGCGACGGACACCGCTCGACTCTCACCGTGCAACCGGCGGTGGGCCACACGATC
>JAJYGM010000368.1 GCA_021785095.1 Actinomycetes bacterium | reverse complement strand
CGGAGGTGCGGCCGCCGACGTGGCCGGAGGTGCGGCCGCCGACGTGGCCGGAGGTGCGGCCGCCGACGTGGCCGGAGGTGCGGCCGCCGACGTGGCCGGAGGTGCGGCCGCCGACGTGGCCGCGACCGCATCCCTTTCTTTCTCCTCTTCCTTGCCCGAGGTGCCTCGGGCGTCGGGCACGTGGACCGACGAGATCGCCTTCCCGCCCCGCCCTCGCTACCACGAGCTGGTCGAGTCCTACAAGGCGACGGGGTTCGAGCAGCTCTCCGACCTGACCGCTGTCGACTACCTCACGCACCCTGGCCGGAACCTGCCTGCGGGAGTGTCTCCCGAGCGTTTCGAGGTCGTCGTCAACCTCCTCTCGCTCTCGCTGCGGCGGCGTGCGCGCGTGAGAGTCCAGGTTCCAGAGGACGACCCCGTGCTCGCCACGGTGTGGGACCTCTACCCCGGGGCGGAGGCGATGGAGCGGGAGGTGTTCGACCTTTTCGGGGTGCGCTTCGCGGGCCATCCCGATCTCACGCGGATCCTGATGCCCGAGGACTGGGAGGGCCACCCGCTCCGGAAGGACTACGGCATCGGCAGGGTGCCGGTGCAGTTCAAGGAGGCACCGGGTCCGCGGTGAGCGACGAGTTCGACGCCTCGAGTCCCGACGCCGACCTCTTCGAGGAGGTCTCCGGGGTGCGCCGCGCCCCGCGCGCGGCGCCCTTCGAGACCTCGGAGGGCGCGCAGGAGCTCGCGACACTGTCGGCCACGCCCCCAGCGGAGCTTCGTCGGGAGGTGGGCGCGGTGCTCCGGATCCCCGAAGGAGCGGTCCTCGACGCAGGCGATGTCGATGTCGAACGCCCGACCGACGAGACGATGATCATCAACATGGGGCCGCAGCACCCCTCCACGCACGGGGTGCTCCGACTCATGCTGGAGCTCGACGGCGAGACCGTGCTGCGGACCAAGCCGGTCATCGGCTACCTCCACACGGGGATGGAGAAGACCGCGGAGGAGCTCACCTACGTCCAGGGCGCCACCAACGTCACGCGCATGGACTACCTCTCGCCGCTCAACAACGAGCTCGTCTTCTCGCTGGCGACCGAGGCGCTGCTGGGCATCGACATCCCGACGCGAGCGACGTGGATCCGCATGCTCTTCTCCGAGCTGCAGCGGATCTCGTCCCACCTCATGTGGATGGCGACCAACGGGATGGACCTCGGGTCCACCTCGATGATGATCTACGGCTTCCGCGAGCGCGAGATGATCCTGGCGCTCTTCGAGAAGACGACCGGTCTGCGGATGAACCACGACTACATACGGCCGGGGGGCGTCGCGGCGGACCTGCCCGACGGCTGGGAGGACGACGTCGAGATCATCTGCGACACGGTGCTGCGTCGCTCCTACGAGTACGACGAGCTCCTGACGGGCCAGCCCATCTTCCGCGAGCGCATGGTAGGCGTGGGGAACATCACCGCCGACGAGGCGATCGCGCTCTCGGTCACGGGTCCGATCCTGCGGTCGACCGGCGTGTCGTGGGACCTCCGCCGCTCGATGCCCTACCTCGAGTACGAGCAGCTCGACTTCGACGTGATCGTGGGGACCTACGGCGACAACTTCGACCGCTACGCGATCCGTCTGAACGAGATCCGCGAGTCGATCAAGCTCGTCCGCCAGATCGCGCAGCGCATGCCGCCAGGGGACTACCGCGTGCAGGACCGGAAGGTCACGCCACCGCCCCGTGCGCGGATCGACGAGTCCATGGAGGCGTTGATCCACCACTTCAAGATCTTCACGGAGGGGTTCCGCGTCCCGGAGGGTGAGGTCTACGTGGCGATCGAGTCGCCGCGAGGCGAGATCGGCTGCTACCTCGTCTCCGACGGGACCTCCAAGCCCTACCGGCTCCACATCCGGGGCCCGAGCTTCGTGAACCTCCAGGCGGTCCCGACGTTGATCCGGGGCGGGCTCATCGCCGACGCCGTCGCCATCATCTCGTCGGTCGACCCCGTCATGGGGGAGGTCGACCGGTGACCCACTTCGACGCCGAGACGGCCGCGCGAGCGAGGGAGCTCGTGAAGCTCTACCCGGAGCCCCGCTCCGCGCTGATCCCGCTCTGCCACCTCGCCCAGGAGCAGGACGGCTGGCTGCGCCCCGAGGCGATGGAAGAGATCGCCGCCCTCCTCGGGATCACCCCGGCAGAGGTGCGCGGCACCGCGACCTTCTACGACATGCTGCACACCGAGCCCGTGGGCAGGTACCTCGTGTCCGTCTGCACCAACATCGCCTGCCTGCTCGGCGGGGCCGAGGGGCTCCTCGAGCACGCGGAGCGCACCCTGGGCGTGCGGGCCGGCGGGACCACCACAGACGGCATGATCACCCTCGAGGACGCGGAGTGCCTTGCCGGCTGCGACCGGACGCCGTGCGTCACGGTCAACCACCGTTACGTCGGCGGCCTCAGTCCCCACGCGTTCGACGAGCTGGTCGCGGACTTGCGCGCCGGCCGCAGGGACGGCGAGATCCCGCCCCACGGCACGCTCGTGCGGGTGCGGCGCAACGGGGGGCTGAGGGTCGGCAAGGAGCGGATCGCCGCCGAGCGCGCGGCGACCGCTGACGCGCAGGCGGCCCGGGCCAGGGCCGCGAAAGAGGCCGCAGAGGCGCAGGGAGGGGCCGCAGAGGCGCAGGGAGGGGCCGCAGAGGCGAAGGGAGGGGCTGCCTGATGGCGGTCACCGACGTCCCCCGCATCGTCACCGCGCGGCTCGGCTACGACGACTCCCACACGCTGGAGCGCTACCTCGCCACCGGCGGCTACGAGGGGCTGCGCAAGGCGCTCACGATGGTTCCGGAGGCCGTCGCGGCCGAAGTGGACGCTGCGAGCCTGCTCGGACGCGGCGGAGCGGGCTTTCCCGCAGGTCGCAAGTGGTCCATGCTCCGCAAGGATCCGGTCACCTATCTCGTCGTCAACGGCGACGAGAGCGAGCCGGCCACCTTCAAGGACCACCTCCTCATCGAGCGCGATCCGCACCAGCTGATCGAGGGCGTGCTCATCACCGCGTACGCGCTGGGCGTGACCCAGGCGTTCATCTACGTGCGCGGGGAGTTCGCGCTCGGCCTCGAGCGCGTCACCCAGGCGCTCAACGAGGCCTACGACCACGGCGCGGTGGGCACCGACATCTTCGGTTCGGGCTTC
>JAJYGM010000351.1 GCA_021785095.1 Actinomycetes bacterium | reverse complement strand
GCTGGGGTCGGCTCTCGAGATGGGGAGGACCGGGGCCACGTCGAGCAAGGTTCCCCCGCCGGCCACCTCTTTGCGCCCGGCGTCGCGCAGGACGTACCGGTCGCCCGGTGCGAGCGGGAGCGTGGTGCTCAGCCACAGGCGGACCTTGCCGGTCTCGCCGGGCGCGATCTCGGTGCCACCGCCGATGACCCGGAGTCGCACAGCTTGCTCCCCCGTTCCGAGGTGGGCGAGGTAGGCGCCGCGCGCGGATACCGGGTGGCCCAGCCCGGGGGTCACGTCGAGCTGGGCGTCGGCGACGCTGCAGCGATGCCACTGGTGCGCCCTGACGAGTGCCGCCCCCCGCGCCGCGTCGTGGTGGTCGATTCCGCCGAGGTTCACCGCGAGGCGCCGCCCTGGCTCAGCCGAGGTGAGCTGCCTGCCGTAGCTCTCGAGGCCGCGCACTCGGACCGGCGTCGGCGCGGCGGCTGTCGAGGAGGCGACCTCGAGGTGGTCACCGACGTGGATCGTGCCGCCGGCGAGGGTTCCGGTCACGACGGCGCCGGCGCCACGGATCACGAAGGACCGGTCGATCCACAGGCGAGGCCGCCCCCGGTCTTCCGCCGGAGGCAGCGCCGCGACCATCGCGTCGAGCAGCGCCCGCAGGCCTGACGGTCCCTCGAGCCCGAGGTCTGCAGGCACGTCCACGGCCACGACCGGTTCACCCTCGAGGAAGGTCCCCGCGACGCGGGCGGCGACCTGGTCGCGTACCTGTTGGGTGCGCTCCTCGCCCGCCATCGCCGCGTGGGTGAGCGCGACCATCCCGTGGCGCACGCCGACGGCGTCGAGGATGCGCAGGTGGTCCTCGGACTGCGGCTTCCAACCTTCGGTGGCCGCGACCACGAAGAGGCACGCGTCGAGGGCGCCGACGCCGGAGACCATGTTCTTCAAGAACCGCACGTGCCCGGGCACGTCGACGAGGCCGACCTCGATGCCCGAGGCGAGCACGGTGGACGCAAAGCCAAGGTCGATCGTGAGCCCGCGGCGACGCTCCTCGGCCAGCCGGTCGGGGTGCGTGCCGGTCAGCCACTCGACGAGCGTCGACTTGCCGTGGTCCACATGGCCCGCCGTCGCCACCACTCGCGAGGGCGGGGGGGCGCCCACGGAGGCTGCGCGGGCGCCGCGTGCCATCAGTCGAGGACCTCCAGGCGGATGCGCTTGTTGGCCCTGCCCTTGGACTCCGTCTTGACGACGCGGATGCGCCCGACTTCAGCGGTGTTGCGGACGTGGGTGCCGCCGTCCGCCTGCTTGTCCAGCCCCACGATGTCCACGACGCGCAGCTCCCTGACAGAGGCAGGCACGAGGTTGACCTTCGTCCGGATGAGGTCCTCGTCCTCGAGCGCCGCATCGCGGGGGACCACGCTGACCTCGATGGGTCGAGCTGCGGCGAGCTCCTCGTTCACCCGTGCCTCGACGGTCGCTCCGAATTCCTCGGGGAGCGGGTCGAACTCGAAGTCCATGCGGGCACGCAGCGGCTCCATGTTGCCGCCGGTGACCGCTCTTCCCCACTCGTGCCAGATCACGCCGGACAGTACGTGCAGCGCAGTGTGCGTGCGCATCAGCGCGTGGCGTCGCTCCCAGTCGAGGTGTCCCTCGACCCTCGCACCTACCGAGGGGACCGAGCCGTCGAGGAGGTGCCAGATCTGGTCGCCCTCCTTGCTCACCTCGATCACCCGCGCGGTGCCGAGCGTGCCGGTGTCGTGGGGTTGTCCGCCGCCCGTCGGGTAGAAGATGGTGCGGTCGAGCGTCACCCGCCCCCCGTCGACGGCGGTCACCGTCGCGTCGACGTCGCGCAGGTAGGCGTCCCAGAGGTACAGCAGCGCGGTGTCCACCTCAGCGCACCTCGAAACGGCGCCGCGCGCGCCGCGGAAGTCGAGGGGAGCGGTCGGCAGGCGCAGATGACATCGTCACTGCTCAGACTATCGATCCGGCGAACCGGTCCTACTCAAGACGTCGCCCACGGTTCATGGCACCGGCACTGTCCCGACCCCGCCGCGGTGCTGCCAGCGCGACCGGGCACGCGCCGAGGGCGGCGCACAGATAGGTTCTCGGCATGCCCGAGGCGGAGCCCAGTGACACGAACGCGGATGTCTGGAAGTCCGACGACATGGTCGCCCAGTGGGTGGCCGGCACCGACGAGCGCGAGCGTCGGCGCACCGAGCAGCGGCGTCTCATGGCCGACCTGCTGCCGTTCGAGCACGACGAGGCGTTCACCTTTGTGGACCTGGGCGCGGGCACCGGGGCTGCGACGCAGGCGGTGCTCGACCGCTTCCCGCAGGCCACGGCGATCCTCGCGGAGTACTCCCCCCAGATGACCGCCGAAGGGCAGCGCATGCTGTCGGGCTACCGAGGGCGGTTCACCTACGTCGAGCTCGACCTGTCACGCGGCGACTGGCCGGCCGAGATCCCCACGGGGGTGCCTGCCGTCATCAGCTCCCTGTGCGTCCACCATCTCCCCGACCCCCGCAAGCGGGAGCTCTTCTCCGAGATCTGGCACCACCTCGCCCCCGGGGGCTGGTACGTGAACTACGACGCGATACGAAGCGACGACCCGGTGGTCGAGGAGGCCTGGCTCAGGGCTGGCGACCGCCAGGACCCCGAGGGAGCGGCTGCGCGCCTCCACCGCACCCCCGAGGAACAGCACCGCTACGAGAACCACGTCCGCTTCATGGCACCGCTCGCACCGCAGCTCGATCTCCTGCGCGCAGCGGGTTTCGAAGGCATCGACGTGTACTGGAAGCAGCTCGACTACGTCCTCTACGGAGGTCGCCGCCCTCTCGCACGGTAGGCCGGCGATCCTCGGGCGAGCGCGGTCTCGCAGCACGGCCCATCGCCGCGCCGCCCGTCGGTCCCGCCGCCCATCGGTCCGCGCCGCCGGCGGGCTCTGGACGAGCTCGCCGCCGCGCCGCCTACGCTGGTGCTCAGTGGCCCACCTCGCGTCCCCTTGGCCCTTCGTTCTGGCGGTCGTGATCGGGCTCGCTCTCGCGGAGATCTCGTTCTTCGTCACGACGGTCTACCTCCACCGTGCGCTCGCGCACCGGGCGATCGTGCTGTCGCCTTGGGCGAAGGCGGTGTGCAGGTTCCTCATCTGGATGGGGACGGGCACGCGCCCGCGCCAGTGGGTGGCCGTACACCGGAAG
>JAJYGM010000523.1 GCA_021785095.1 Actinomycetes bacterium | reverse complement strand
GGTCTGCATCGAGGAGGTGAGGTGCCCGGCACACGACGCCAGGGCCCGCATGCGCCAGCGCACGCGCGCAGGGGCACCGCGACAGGTCGTGGTGCCGGCGCGGTCGACGGCGCGGGCGGTGCCGGCGCGGTCGGTGCCGGCGCCTCCGTGACCGCCCCGGGGGAGCAGCTGACGGCGGCCGGCGGTGCTGCACGCTCGGGGGAGACCCTGGCGAGATCCTCCCTCCGAACCGCTGAGCCCTCCCGCCGCGGCCGCGCGCTCCTGCGCGACGTCGTACACCGGGATCGGACGCTCACCGCGGGAGGTGCCGAGCTCCGGCTCCTCGTGCTCGCCTGCGCGCCGGAGGACACGACCGCCGTCGACCTCGCGTCGGGATCACTGGTACGGCTCCGCGTCCCATGGCCGGCCGGCCACGCGCCGGACCTCGCCCTCTTCGACGTGGTGGAGGCCACCTTGGCCGACGATCCCGAGTCCGACGACCTGGCCCAGCCCGAAGCGGTGACGGTCGTTGCGCCCCCACGCCACGTCGGGTCGCTGCAGGGGCGGCGCGTGCGCAGGGTGCTCGCGCGCCTCGTGACCACCCACGACGACCCGCTGCTCGGGTTCCACGGGCCGTCCGCACCGTACTGGGGCTTTCACGGGCTCCGGCCTTCGCTGGCGCTGATCCGGCCGGCGCGCGGCCCGCAGCTGCTCCGTCGCGGCGCCGACGGCTCGATCTGGGTCCGCTTCGGCTGGGCGCGCGACGACGTCTGGCTTCCTGTGGAGGACGGCCGCGCGGCCCGGGCGCTCGCCGCGTCCCGCCGCGACCGCCTGTCGGGAAAAGCCCTCGCGACGGCGCTCGGCTTCTCTCCGCACTACCTCCTCGTCGCGCTGAGCAGTCCTCGCGCCGGCCACTGCTACAAGGTCTGCGCGGCGGTGCTGCCGAAAGGCTGACGGAACCGCCGAAGAGGTGGCCAGTCCGCCCGCGCCGGCTGCCCGCGCCGCACCCGCGACCTCCGCAGGCGGGGGGCTTGGACGTCAGCGGGAGAACTTGCCTCCGGCCAGGTCCTCGGCCATGGCCCAGCCGAACGCGACGAGCCGGTCACCCCGTGCGGAATCGACCGCTCCGAACACCTCGAGCGCACCCTCAGGGAGCTTCACCTTCGGGTGCACGAAGTCCAGACCGCCGGCTGCAGAGCCATCTCCCTTCACGACGAAGGTCCGGTCGTCGAGCCTGGACTCCGCACCGAACCGCTTGGCAAGACGCCGCGCCCACGCCCGCTCCTCGCCCGAGGGGCGGTGACCTGCGGTCGGGACGACATCGACGAGCCCGGTGAACGCACAGAAACCGTCGGCGCGCACGAGCCTCGTGCCGAGCAGGACGTCCTCGTCGGGGAACGCGAGCAGCGCTCGCCGGAACTGGTCCGCCATCATGGCCCTCAGCGCGGACTCGGCGCGGCTGGTCCGGTCGACCGAGGCCACGCCCACGAGCAGGGACGGGGTGCCGCCGATCCGTTCGAGCGTGCAGAAGGAATAGCCGCGGAGCTTCCTCCCGTCCCTCACGGTCGTGACGAGCACCCACTCCTCACGTTCCTTGGACAGGAACCCGATGTCGAACCCGAAAGGCTCTACCCCGAGATCGGCCAGCTCTTCCAGCTCAGCGTCACTGAGTGCGGTGCAATCCTTCGTAGTGACCACCATCGGCATGGCGAGATTCTACCGCCCGAGCCGAGCGGCCACAGGCGGGCGCACCGGCGGGAACCCCGCCCGGACCGCGCGCTGCAGCGCTGCAGCGCCGCCCACGGGGCCGCAACGCCAAGAGCTCACAGGTACGTCCCCGGGCGCGGCGGGACCGGTTCGTCGTCGTCCGGACGGGGCAACCCTCGTTGGCGCATCTGGTCGAGCTGCGCTCTGGCGGCCATCTGCTGCGCGACCAGCGTGGCCTGGATGCCGTGGAACAGCCCTTCCAACCACCCGACCAGCTGGGCCTGCGCGACCCTGAGCTCCGCCTCTGAGGGGACCTCGTCGTCGAAGGGGAACGTCATGCGGTCGAGCTCCTCGGACAGGTCCGGTGAGAAGCCGGAGGAGAGCTCCCGGACCGACTGCTCGTAGATCTCCTTCAGCCGCACCCGTCCGGCTTCGTCCAACGGCGCCTGGCGGACCTCGTCCAGAAGCTGCTTGACCATCGTGCCGATCCGCATCACCTTGCCGGGCTGCTCGACGGATTCGCGGCGCTCGTCGGGACCTTCCCCTCCGGCGCCGCTTGCGCCGTCAGCTCCGGTGCCCCGTGTCGCGGAGGGCGATGGTCGCCCGGGCCCCGGCAGCACCTCGTCTGGCGAGACCGGCTGCTCGGCGTCCGTCGTCGGTGTCGAGTCCACTGTGCTCATGGCGTTGATGATGCCAGAGGCCGGGGTGTCCCAGAGGATCCGCCGACGGCTCCGCTCGCGCGAGCGATCACGGCTTGGCCGCCCACGCGAGCAGCGGGACGGACATCTCGTCCGGCGTGAGCGAGCCGTGACGGCAGACGAGGCGCTGCTCCCCGGTGTCGGCAGGATCCAAGAAGGCCGTCGCCGCGAACGGCACGAGCGCGACGTCCCCGAGCCGCGCCTGGACGTCCGCGGCGGGGACCCCGCCGAGCCAGCCGTCGTCGACCACCTGCTCGACGTCGCGCACCCAGGCGACGTCGGCGTACCGCTCGGAGGCGACGGCGAGGAGGTCGTCTTTCGCGCCAGGCCGCGCGTGCAGCCACCGGAACCGGCCCTCTCCCGAGAGCAGCCTGACGGCAGCCATCACCTCGGCGCCGAGCACCTCGATCGACGGACCGACCTCGACCTGCCCGTGGTCGGCGGTCACGACCAGCGCCGCCCCGGGCCGGAGCACGTCGAGGAGGTCGCCGACCAGCCGGTCCACGGCACGAAGCTCGGCGTCGTAGTGCTCGTCCAGCCCGCACGCGTGCGCAGTGCGGTCGAGCCCGTCGTAATAGGCGTAGACGAAGGGCGCGCCGCGCTCGAGAAGCTTCCAGACCTCGACGACGAGGCCCGCGGGCGTGCGCCAGCCGTAGAGGGGCGAGTCGCCGAGGTGAGCCGCGGTGAACCCGGTGGCGGCGTACTCGTTCCTCGAGACGACGGGCGTCGGTCCCGGGCTCGCCGGGAAGGCCGGGCGCGGCTGAAAGGAGCGGGGTGGGACGAGCCGGCGCCC
>JAJYGM010000504.1 GCA_021785095.1 Actinomycetes bacterium | reverse complement strand
GGCGCGCCCGCGTCCGGCGCGCCCGCGTCCGGCGCGCCCGCGCCCGGCGCGTCCGGCGCGCCCGCGCCGGCACCGGTCACGTGACCCGGTGCCGGCTGGCTCACCGATGAACGTTCGGTTGAACGTTCGGTTGTCTCAGGCGGCATCGGCCGCAGCGTCGATGGGCGTCGCGGAATGCGTCACCGGGACGCGCATCGGCGCGGGTGCCGCCGAGGTGGGGACGACCACCTCGAGCACCCCTTGGTCGTAGTGAGCTCGGATCGCTGCGGGATCCGTCCCTTCGGGCAGGTTCAGGCAGCGCTCGAAGCGCCCGTAGGAGCCCTCACGGTAGCGGGTGGTCTCGTTCGTTCCCTCGGCTCCCCGGCGGCGCTCGCCGGAGATCGTGAGCACGTCGCCGTCGACGCGCACCTCGAGGTCGCGCTCGGGATCGACGCCGGGCACGTCGAAGCGGAGAACCGTCTCCCCCTCACGCTCTGCGACCTCGCACGCGGGAACGAAGCGTGCGGCGCCGCCCGTCGAGCGCTCGGCGAGCCCGAGCCATCGCTCGACGTCCTCGACGAAACCGTCGAGATCCCGGACTGGCTGCCATCTGATCAGTGAAGCCATGGTCGTCCTCCTTCCCCTGGGCGCTTGCGTGCGTCCACTCTGGGTGTTCGACATCTCCATAGATGCACGAGCGGGTCAGATGGCGCGCCGTTCCGATGCGCAGTCCCGCGTGGGAAGTCTCGTCGAGCGAGGCAGGGCACGAGCCGGCCTCGCCGACCTGCCCTCCACTACCGTGGGCGCATGGCCGAACGAGACGCGTCCTTTGTGCACCTGGATCTTCGTGAAGGGTACCGGTTCGTCGTCGACATGGGGGGCGACCAGACCCTCACCATGGACGAGCCGCCCCCGCTCGGGGAAGGAGCTGGACCGAACGCGTCGACCGTCCTCGGGGCTGCGGTGGGGAACTGTCTCAGCGCGAGCTTGGTCTACTGCCTGCGCCGGGCGCACCTCGAGGTCGAGAGCCTGGAAACCGAGGTGGTGGTCACCCCGGTGCGCGACGAACGCGGGCGCCTGCGCATCGGCTCCATCAAGGTGCGCCTGCACCCGGTGCTCGCAGGCGACTCGCCAGGGCGGGTCGGGCGCTGCCTCGAGCTGTTCGAGGACTTCTGCGTGGTGACCGAAAGCGTCCGCCACGGGATCGCCGTCGACGTCGCCGTCGACGTCGACGGCGACGCCGAGGCCGCCTTCGACGCGGCGACGGGTTCCGGCGCGCCGACGACCTCGACCGCTCATGGTGCCCTCGCCACCGACCACGACGACGGGTCTTCCTCCCGGGATGAGTGAGCTCCGCGCGCGGCGTACCGCGCCCGGAACAGGTGACCGCGCGAGCAGCACGCGCCGGCCAGCGAGCCAAAGGGAGGGATCCGCGGGCCTGTTGGACTCGCTCTGGGGTTACGAAGCGGACCTCGAACGCCTTGCCGAGCAGCTCTGCCACCACCACCAGGACGCAGAAGACGTCGCCCACGGCGCGCTCGTCAAAGCCGTCACCCATCTCGAAGGGTTCCGCTCTGAGGCCACGCTCCGCACGTGGCTGCACCGCATCGCCGTGAACGAGTGCGCGATGCTTCGCCGACGGCCGCCGGCAGTCTCGATCGAGGCGCTCGGGCCGCGCACGCGCGACGCTTCCAACCCGGATCCCGACGAGGGTCCCGAGGAGGCCGCCCTCGAAGCCGACCGGCGCCGGGCGGTGCTCTCCGCCCTCGAGCAGCTGCCGACCCGGGAGCGCCTCGTGGTCCTGCTCTCGGTCGGCCGGGGGCTGCCTGCCGACGCGGTCGCACGAAGGACCGGGCTCAGCGTGCCCGCGGTGCGCTCCCTCCTCTACCGGGCGCGCCGGAGGATCCGAGCCGAGGTCGGCCAGCCCTAGCCTCTCGCCGTCACCGTGAGACGGCGGAAAGGGAATACCCATATGGGTATTGCTGTTGGCGTTGGCGGATCGAGAGCAAGGAGCGCACCATGGCAACCACTCACGTGAGCGACGCGTCGTTCGACGAGACCGTCGGCTCGAACGACATCGTGCTCGTCGACTTCTGGGCGGCGTGGTGCGGGCCGTGCCGGATGTTCGCGCCGGTCTTCGAGGCGGCGTCGGAGCGCCATCCCGACATCGTCTTCGCCAAGGTCGACACCGAGGCCGAGCGCGCGCTCGCAGCGCGCTTCGGGATCATGTCGATCCCCACCCTGATGGCCTTCCGGGACCAGATCGTGCTGTTCGCCCAGCCGGGCGCTCTGCCCGGCGCCGCGTTGGAGGACCTCATCACCCAGATCAAGACGCTCGACATGGATGAGGTACGTGCGAAGCTCGTCGAGGCGCAGACCGGTGCGGCTGCTGCCGTGCCGGTGAGCTGAGCGGGCGCTTCGCGCGATTGTTCGTGCGCGGGCATGAAAGGCTGGCGCTGAGCGCGAGCGAGGAGGCGGACACGAAAGAGGCTTCCCGTGAGCCCGCAAGCGAGGCGTATGCCCGTCTCGCGCGCCGTGGCTACGGACGCAGTTTCGAAGCGCGACAAGGACTGCTGTGGTGCCCATCGTGCGAGATCGTGTTCCGAGCCCACGAGCTCGTGATCGAGGAGACCGTGCCTGTGGCCATCGATGCCGGCAGGTCGACCGCGGTCCTGTGCGCGCTGCGCTGCGCAGCATGTGGTGCGTCCGGCACGTGGCTGGTTCGCACAACCGACGACGAAGCGCTCCGTCTTCTCGCCGGGCTCTTGCGCGGCGACACCGCGCGCAGGTCTTCGGGCTGATGGGGCACCTCGGAGCGATGGACCTGTCTTGTCGGTACGTAGGCTCGCACCCTGTGGTCGACGTCGGGCGCGTAGGGCAAGCTGGAGACGACGGGCGTGCCGGTCTCGTGGGTCGCGTGCGCCCGCGTGCACGCTCGGCCCCCTGAGGAGCTGGATCCGTGAGCATCGAGTACGCGAGCACGGTCGACCACCCGATCGAAACGGTGTTCGCGTGGCACGAGCGCCCGGGCGCCTTCGCCCGCCTCGCGCCGCCCTGGCAGCCCGTGCGCCTGGTCGAGGAAGCTGGTTCGCTCGCAGACGGCAAGGCGGTGATCGGGCTCCCGGGCGGGTTCCGCTGGGTCGCGCAGCACGGCGGCTACGACCCTCCGCGCCGCTTCGTCGACGACCTCGTCTCGCT
>JAJYGM010000186.1 GCA_021785095.1 Actinomycetes bacterium | reverse complement strand
GGTGGTGACGGCGTCGGTCGGTGGGCTGACGGGCGCGGTGGGCGTGACCGTCTCGCCGGCAGCGCTGGTCGGCCTCGCCATCGCGCCCTCCCAGATCCAGCTCTACGCCGGGGTCACCACCCAGCTCGGCGCGGTGGCGTCTTACAGCGACGGATCGCAGCGGGACGTGACCCTCCAGGCGACGTGGACCGCGACCGGCAACGCCGTCGTCTCCGGCGGCAGCGTCACGGGGACCGGCGCCGGGCCGGCGAGCCTCACCGTCACCTACGGTGGCCAGAGCGCCACGGTCGACGTCTCGGTCCGGTCGGCCGCGCTCGCCCTCCAGATCGAGCCGGCGAATGCCTCCACCCCCGTGGGTGTCCCGGCGCAGCTCAAGGCGATCGGGGTGTTCACGAGTGGCGGGCAGGTGATCGGTAGCCAGGACCTGACGGACCAGGTCGCGTGGACGTCGAGCGCCCCGGCCATCGCCATCGTCGCCAACGCGGGCGGCGCGCTCCCGGGCGGGCTGGTCACGCCGCTGCGGGTCGGCGTGACGACCGTCGGGGCCTCCATCACCGTCGGCGCCGTGCCCGCCTACGCCCAGGCCTCCTTCACGGTCACCGCCGCCGAACTGGACGACCTCGAGGTCGTCCCGTCCGCGCTCACGATCGCGACCGGCACCTCCGCCGCGCTTCACCTGGTGGCGGAGTACGGTGACGACTCCTCCACGTCCGTCACGGGCGCCACGTGGTCCACCTCCGACCCGCACGTCGCCACCGTGGACACCAGCGGCGTGGTGACGGGGATCGGGCCCGGCGTGGCCCAGGTCACCGCGACGCTGGCCGGATGCAGCGACGACGGATCCGAACGCTGCTCCGCGTCCTCCACCGTGCAGGTGGTGAACGCGACAGCGACCGGGATCGCCATCACCGTCGCGCCGTCGCCCAGCCTGCCGGCCGGCCTGAAGTTCTCGCTGACGGCGACGGAGACCTTCACCGACGGCACGTCGTCCTGGACGCAGGACGTGACCGCGTTCGCCGCCTGGACGTCCGCGTCCTCCGTGGTCGCCCAGTTCCTTGGAGCCGCGGGCGTGCTCGACGCGCTGCACCCGGGCACGTCGCTCGTCACCGCCTCCTACGCGGGCGCTTCGGCGAGCGTGACCGTCACCGTGACCGAGGCTTACGTGACGGGTCTCCAGGTGGTCGCTTCCTCCTCGAGCGGCCTGGTCCCGGTGGGCTACCAGGTCCCGCTGTCGGCCTGGGCGACGTACAGCGACGGGAGCAGCCAGGACGTGACCGCGGCCGCCACCTGGACCACCTCCGACCCGACGCGCGCGACGGTCTCGAATGCGCCAGGCTCCGAGGGGCTCGTGACCGGCATCGCCGTCGGCCCGGTGGCGGTGACGG
This sequence comes from Actinomycetes bacterium, assembly GCA_021785095.1. Next base: position 1,797 of record JAJYGM010000186.1, on the reverse strand, counting down.
CGTGGTTCGGGGGAAAGAGCGGGTCGATCGCGCTCGAGGTGGTCAGCGGGACGCTTCGGGCGATCACCGTGACGAGCAGCCCGGACGTCTCGGGGCTGAACTCCGCCAACCCCCCACGTCCGCTGGTGGATCTGGGCACCATCTCGGTCGGTGACGAGCGCTCGCTCCACGCCATCGGCACCTTCTCCGACGACTCCGGCCGGGTCTTCTTCGTGGACATCACGAGCCAGTGCACCTGGACCGCAAATCCCAGGTCCATCGTCTGGGTCACGAACGTGCCGACCAGCTCGGACTTCCGGAACGCGAGCTTCAAGGGCGTGGTGGAGGGGACGAGGGCCGGCCAGGCAACCGTGGTGGCCCGCAAGCGGAACCTCCACGACTCGGTGAGCGTCACGGTGCAGTGACCCGAAGCACACGGGGGCGGGAACGGCCACGGATCCCCCGTCCGTGGCCGTTCACTTGGTGCGGTGAACCCGGGACCGTTGCCGCGGCAACGCCGCGCGGGCCCCCGACAGGCTCCACCGCAACCAGCGCACGCCCGCCGGGTTACAGGGAGCGGCTCGAGGGATGCGGGGTCCAGTCCCCCACGACCACACCCTCCCCGTCGCGGGTTGCCCCGCTTCCCCGAGCTCTTCACCTCCCCCAGCTCCGCTCCTCGAAAGTGGCGGCCCGCGACCCTCCCGGGTCCTGCGGCGACTTGCCGGTGTCCGTCGATCTCGCCCGGCTCTCCTCTCCGCGCGGGGCGATCCGTGTGCGCGGCCCCTCGCCTGCTGAGGGCGCGACCGAGGTGGAGGCTCGACGCTGCCGCAGGGCGTCAGGCGCTCCGGGTGGAGGGGAGGGCCACGGTGGTCGGTGCGGGCGCGGCAGGTGGCGCCCGCCACCCGCAGTCGAAGCGCGGGGATCGCGCCGCTCCGCCGTGCGCGCAAGGTCCGACGATACGGGCGCACCGGGCGCTTCCGTTGATCTAGGATGGCGCGTCGCTCCCACCACAACCTCGATCCGGAGGCTCCGAGATGATGGACACCGAGCGGCGGAACCTCGTGGCGCAGTGGGCGTTCGACACGCGGCCCGTGCTGCTGCGGTTCCACCTCTGGCTCGAGGACGTGGAGGTCGAGCGTTCCCAGACCGAGGCCACCTCCGCCTATTCCTTCACCCCACGTGGAATCGCCCGCTGCCTGGCGATGACCTCCGCCGCCACGGCGCTGGGGACGCGGCTCTTCGGCGACTTCGGCGGCGGCGCAGGGAAGGACAAGGCCGCCTACAACCAGGTGAAGAAGGGGGCCGACGCCATCAGCGCCTACGTGATGAGCGAGGGGCTGTGGCACCTGACGCGCACGCTGCCCGAGAACCACGCCATCATGGTGTCGCTGGGCGAGGGGCTCATGCCCAAGGCGGGCGAGACGCCGGAGATGGGCGCGAACCCGCTCCTCGGCTTCGGTCGCGTCTACGCGCGCCCCGAGGTGGCGCGCATCGTGGAGCGCCGCGTGCGGCGGCTGCTCAACGAGCCCGGGCACACGTTCCAGCAGTTCCACGGCTGGCTGCAGGATCGCGGCATCACGCTCTGGGGGGCCGCGGTCGACACGCTCGAGAACACCTCCCGCTTCGCGGAGGGGAAGCCGACCGGGCCCATGGCCGTCTTCCACCTCTTCGACTCCCCGCTCCGCGTCTCGCGGCCCTACGAGTCGTACATGGGTTGCCTCACCGTCCCGCGCCGCGTGTCGCTCGCCGCCGAGGAGGCCTCGGTCCTCATCGACTACGCCACGCCGCGCCGGCGGGTGATGGAGTGCGTGGAGGCCG
>JAJYGM010000587.1 GCA_021785095.1 Actinomycetes bacterium | reverse complement strand
GAAGTCTACGCAGCTGCAGTGCCGTTCCACTACCCGGGCACGCTGAGCGAGGAACGTCGCGAGCAAGTCGACAGCCTTCGGGTGCCCATTCGCGATCTCACCAGCGACGACCTGATCTACAGCATGAGCCGTCAGATCGAGGGCAACTTCCAGACGATCTACTCGGTCGCCGAAGAGATCGTCGGCGAGGATGCTGCGAAGGAGATCGCCTACCAGGTCGGACTTCGGTACGGAGGTGCTGGCTACCGCAAGGTCTTGGAGGCCAACGAGGCGACCGACGGAGGATCTCCCCGGACGATGGCCCTGTACCAGGATCTTGTGCACTACATCCGCGGGCCGAAGCACACGAGCGCCTTGTTCGCCGAGTACGACGACGAGCGCTGCATCGTTCGTCGGAAGGAGTGCCTGTACTACAGCGACGCAGCGCCTTCCAACGGGAAGTACACCGGCGAATTCGAGCGCGGAGCGTGCGACGGGTACGCCTCGGTCGACCCGAATCTCGACCACACCGAGGTGCATTCCTGCCGGTGGCGCGGCGACAGTGGCTGCGAGATGCACTGGGTCTTCAAGCCCGGTGCCGCCTCGGAGGGGGGCTCCGCCAGCAGCGTCACCTCCGCGTGAGGGCGATCGAGGCCGACGCAAGGACACATGGACGACGAAGCCTGAGGGGACGAGAGACAATGGACTACCGGTCGGCCGGCGTGAAATTCGCGCTGAAGCTCAACATGTACGGCCATCCCGTCGAGACGAGGTTCGCTGACTTCGTCAGGGTGGCACAGGAGGCAGAGGAGCTCGGGTTCGACGCCGTGTACACGATCGATCACCTGTTCCTTCCGCCGGACCAGGTGGCGGGCTTCTCGGACTACGCCGATCTCGGCCGGCCGTTCTTTCCGGAGGCCTGGACGGCGATGGCGGCCCTCGCAGCAAGGACGCGGCGGATCCGCATCGGTCCGCAGGTGACGCCGATGATGCGGTACCACCCGGCGCTCATGGCCAAGTTCGGTGCGGGGATCGACTGGCTCTCGGAAGGGCGCTTCGTGCTTCAGGTGGGAACGGGGTGGAACCCCGACGAGTACCACCGTTACGGATTGCCATACGTCGAGTCCTTCTCGACGCGGTACGCGCAGCTCGTCGAGGGCATGGAGGTCATCGACGCACTGTGGACCCGGGAAGCCGTGGACTACCAGGGTGAGCATTACCAGCTGAAGGGCGCCACCATGTGGCCGAAGCCGGTGACGAAGCCGCGCCCGCCGATGTGGATCGGCGGGAGCGGCCCCTCCACCCGGCGCCTCGTCGCGCGGATGGGCGACGCGTGGACGCCGGCTGCGCCGCACTACACGGGTCTGGAGGCCGACTTCTACGCCAGCTCTCTCTCCGAGATCCGCCGCGTGGCCGCCGAGGAGTACCACCGGGACCCCGCGCGCATCCTCGGGGCTGCCCTCTTCTTCGTCGTGATCGACAGGACGTCGGCGGAGGCGTCGGAGGCCGCCTCCACCTTGCGCAGGCGCGACGCGTGGAAGGAGATGTCCGTCGAGGAGATGGGCGCCAAGGGCGTCGCGCTGATCGGGGACGGAGAAGCAGTGACGCGGTTCCTCGAGCCATTCGTCGATGCAGGAGCACGCTACTTCACGCTCGGCTTCGTGCCGATCCGCGATGCTGACGAGACGATCCGTCGGATGCGGATCTTCGCCGAGGAGGTCATGCCGAACTTCATGTCTTCCGAGTGACGCATCCGGTGCAGCCGCGTGCTCTACCGGGGCAGGATTGGAATTCGAGCACGTGTAAGATGGGACGCTGTACCACTTTTCTGTTTCTTTTGACTTGAAGACTGGAGTCAGCGGTGGCGGAGCAAATTGATCGGTTGCTCGCAGTGATGAGGGTGCTCATGAACCACCCCGACCGGGAGTGGGGAGTGCGCGAGCTCGCGGCGAAGCTCGGCATGGGCCCAAGTACCGTGCAGCGCATTCTGGCTTCCTTGGAGCAGCGCAGCCTCGCGGTCCAGTCCGAGAACGCTCGCTACTCGCCCGGGGCCAACCTCTACGCGCTCGCCAGCCGGCTGCTCGGCCGCTCCGACCTCATGACCGTGGCGTACGCGGTGATGCGCGAGCTGGTCGACGACGTGAACGAGACGGCGCACCTCGCGCTCTACAACGGGACCCACCACGAGGCCGTGTTCAGCGCATCGGTCCAGTGCGACCGTCCGGTCCGGTACGTCATCGAGCCCGGAATGAGAGTGCCGCTGCACGCGGGCGCAACGGCGAAGGCCATGCTGGCGTACCTGCCCGAGTCGGTCGTGTTGGGCATCGACCTCCCGAAGTTCACCGAGCGGACGGTCGTCGATCGCGACAGCCTGCTGAAGGAGCTCGCCGCGATCCGCAAGCGGGGCTACGCGACCAGCAACGGGGAGCGGATCGAAGGAGCCTCCGGGATCGCGTCTGCGGTCATGTCGCGCGACCGGGTCGTCGGGGCACTGACCATCACGATCCCCACGTACAGGCTCGAGCGGAAGCAGGTACCGGAGATCGGGTCGAAGCTGGCTCGCGCGGCGGAGTCCATCTCCGTGAGGCTCGGAAAGCTCCCGGAGATGATCGAGGCACTGGCGTGAGCACGAGGGGACGACGGGAATGAGCCTTCGAGTGGGAGATCGCAAGCTCGAGACGCTCGAGGTCGTGCGTCACGACGACATCGTCGTGCTCACGCTGGATCGCCCCGATTCCTTGAATGCGCTCGATGAAGTCGCCTTCGAGGAGGTGCCGGAGACGTTGGCGCGCATCCGTGAGGACGACTCGGTCCGCGTGCTCGTCTTGACGGGGCGCGGGCGCGGGTTCTGCGCCGGCGCCGATGTGAAAGAGGTGCTTCCGCAGCGTGCCGCGCCGCAACGTTCTGCGACGATCCCCGAGCCCGCCGGTCGGGAGTGGGCCATTGGGCTGCCCGACCTTCAGGTGCCGGTCGTTGCGGCTGTCAACGGTCCGGCCGCGGGCGCAGGCTTCGGGATCGCCCTCATGTGCGACATCCGCATCGCAGCCGAGAGCGCGTTCTTCGTCGAGGCCCACGTGGCTCGGGGCCTCACGCCCAGCATCGCCGCCTGGTACCTGCCGAGGATCGTGGGGCTGACGATGGCGATGGACCTCTTGCTGCGTGAGCGCCGCGTCTACGCCAAGGAAGCCCTGGAGATGGGCCTG
>JAJYGM010000358.1 GCA_021785095.1 Actinomycetes bacterium | reverse complement strand
CGTCGTAGGCCGTCACCATGACGAGCGGCGGCGCGCTCCCCTTTCGCGCTCGGACCTCTGCGACCGTGGTTGTCCCCGACATGGGCCCATCCTCGCCGCCCGAGGGGCGTCGGTCAATCCTCGCTCGCACTCCGCTCGACCAAAGCTTGTGCTTCTGCCGCCGGGGTGCAATCGCCTCTCGGGGCCTAACCTCGGGTCGTGACCCTCGAGGACCTGCGCGTCTTCGTCCTCGTCTGCGAGCTGGACAGTCTCGCTGCGGCCGCGCGTCGGCTCGGCCGGAGCCAGCCCGCCGTCAGCCAGCACATCCGCCGGCTCGAGCGCGAGCTCGGCGTCCGCCTCCTCGAGCGGACCACCACGGGCGTCGTGCCGACGCCGGCGGGCCACGCGCTCCGGGTGGGTGCCGAGGAGGCACTCGGGACGCTCGCCACGTCGCTCCGCCGGCTCGACGCGCTCCGCCAGGGGGTGGTCGGACGAGTGCGGGTGGCCACCGGCGGGACGACGGTCCGGCACGTGATGGTCACGGCGATCCGAGCGTTTCGCATGGAGCACCCCGGGGTCGCCCTGGAGCTCCACTCGGCGGCGTCGACGGAGCGCTGCCTCGAGGCGGTCCGCTCCGATCGGGCCGATCTCGCATTCGTCACCATGGGCCCGGTGCACGCCGGCGTCGAGGAGCGTGCGGTGGTCCAGAGCCCCTGGGTTCTCCTGGTGCCCGGGACCGACCCCCGCCGCTTCCGCTCGGCGGTGCGCCCGCGCGACCTCGAGGTCGCCCAGGTGATCGCGCTCCCCGAACGGTCGACCTCGCAGCGGCTCCTCGCTGCCGCGCTGCTCCGCAGCGGCGTCGCCCTGGACCCGACGGCGAGCGTGGACGACTGGGACACCGCGGCGCTGCTCGTCGAGCTCGGGCTCGGCGACGCCGTCGTGCCGACCCTCCACGCCGCACAGCTGGCCCAGGATCGCGAGGTGGCAGCTGTCCCGATCCCCTGGCTCCCGCCCGTGGCGTTCGGCTGGGCCGCGCGCCGCTTCGACCGGCTCGACGCGCTTGCACGCCGATTCGCCGAGCTGGTTCGAGAGGATCTCGCCAACCGCGCGGGCCTGAGCGCCCCGCCCTCAGCGTCGGGGTGAGCCCCCAGGCCAGCCGGGCAGCGCACGCGCCGCCGGCCCGCGACCGGGCGGGCGGCGCAGCAGCATGGCGGCGAGTGCTCCCCACGCCAGCACGAGCACGCCGTAGGCGGCGAGCGGGGCCGCTGCGCGAGCGCCGAAGGCCGCCGTGGCGATTCCCGCCGCGATCGCGAAGTCCCGCATCGAGGCGTCCAGGAGGACCGCTCCTCGGACCGGCCGCGCCGCACCGAGCCCGAGCAGACCGCCGAAAGCGGCGGCGCCCACGAGGAACAGCGCCAGCGCGCCGAGCACGTCGAGGTCCGCGCGCTCGAGGCGCACCTGGCTCGAGACCAGCGCGACCAGCAGCACGACGACCGCGAGCGCAATCAGATCCCCCACGGCGCGGGCGACCTCCCCCACCACCGGCAGGCGACCGAGCAGGACCCCAGCCACGAGCGGAAGCGCGACGACCAACCCGAGCGACCCGGCCACAGCGAAGGGCGCGACGCCGGCTCCCGGTGCCTCGAGCGCGAGGACAGGGCCAGCGGCGAGGACGGCCACGACGACGGAGCCGACGAGCGCGAGCGCCCCGAGCGCCACGTCCGCCCCGGCCAGGCTCGCCGTGGCGATCGACGCGACCTCGACCGGTGCGAGGCCGACCGCGAGCACGCCGTCCCGGAGCGTGCCAGGCGGCACGACCCGAGCGACCAGCCAGGCCAGTGGTGCCAGCACGACGAGCCCGCCCACCACGAGCGCCACGAGGCGCACCCACGCCCGGGTCGCCTGCCGCAGTGCGGCAAGCTCGAGCGTGGCGGCACTCGCTAGCACCAGGAGCGAGAGCGCCACGTCGACACCGCCATGGCGAACCACCGGTGTGAGCGGTCGGCGGAGAGCGAAGCCCCCAACCCCCGCGACGAGAATCGCCACGAGCACAGCGGAAGCCGGAGGCGAGAGCGACCGTGGAGACGGTGGCGGCGGGATCGGTGGCGTCTCGCCGCCGCTCATCGCAGGTGCAGGCCGCCGTCGGCCAGCACCACGTCCCCGGTGAGATACGGCGTGTCGACCAGCGCTGCCACCACCGCGGCAATGTCCTCGGGGGTTGCGGCACGCCGGAGCGGGGCACGCTCGCGCCAGAGCTCGTGGAACTCGGTCCAGCCGGCCGTGCGAGCGGTCTCCACCAGCCCCGGCGCGACCGCGTTCACCCGGACCGCCGGCCCGAGCGCGACCGCGAGCAGACGGGTGAGGTGGTCGAGTGCAGCTTTCGACACCGCGTACGGGATCGACGACCCCATCGGCCGGCTCCCGGCGTGGGAACTGACGTTCACGATGCAACCGTCGGGGCTCTCAGCGAGGGCCGGCGCGGCCTCCTGGATGAGCACCCACGGGGCGATGAGGTTCACGTCCAGGATCTCCCGCCAGACGGCTGGGGTGACCGCGGCGAGGTCCTGGTGCGGTATGCGCCAGCTCACAGCCGCGTTGTTCACGAGGACGTCCAGGCGCCCACAACGCTCCAGGACGGATCCGACGAGGGCCCGAGCCTCGGCCTCGTCCGCGAGGTCCGCCCGGAGGTAGAGCCCGTCGAGGGACCGGGCGAGCGCCTCCCCCGCCGCCGTCGAGGACTTCGAGTGCACGACGACGAAGCGCCCTCCGTCGCGGAGCCGCCGAGCGACCGCCGCCCCGATGCCCGTCGAGGAGCCGGTGACCAGCGCGACGGGCTCGGGGCGGCGTGGCGCTTCCCCGGCTCGGGATGCGACGTGCGCAGAGGACATCCCCCGGCACGCTAGGCGCACCGGCCGGATCGCTACGCCACGTTCGCGCGAGGTCCCGCCACGACCGGATGCCCGGCCGCAATCCACGCCTCGGTGCCACCCTGGACGTTCCGTGCCTCGAGACCGTGGCTCGCCAGCAGCTCCGCGGCCATGCTGCTCCGCCCGCCGGACTGGCAGATCACGTACACCGGGCCCACACCCCGGAGCTCGGCAACCCGGGCAGGCAGCGCGCCGAGCGGGACGTGGCGGGCGTTCGGGACGTGGCCGGCGTGGTACTCGTGCGGCTCGCGGACGTCCACCACGAGCGCTCCGTCGGC
>JAJYGM010000568.1 GCA_021785095.1 Actinomycetes bacterium | reverse complement strand
CTCATGGAGGGGTGCGCAGACGTAGAGCGTGTGCGGACCACCGTCGACGAGCCGGGGGACGTCGATGCGTGGGCAGAGGCCCTCCGGGGCCGGCGAGTCGAGCGCCGCCAGGCTGGCGAAGGCATCAAGCACCGTCTCGGCGGTGGTGTAGACCGAGCTTCGCGTGCGCTCCTCACGGGACCAGCTGGCGATGGCCGCATCGCAGGCCTCGGCGACGCCGAGCGACTCGAGCAGCGCCAGGACCCCGTCCGTCTCCTGCGTGTCGACCCAGGAGACCACGTCCGCCATCGTGCGGCCCGACCGGCTGGCAGCGAAGAGCAGCGAGGCGAGCAGCTTCGCGGCCGTGGTGTACCAGAACTCGGCGTCCGTCATGCCCGTCCCGGTCGTCCGCGCCGCTGCGCAGAGCGCGTGCGCGACCCGGCGAGCACCGCCCCAGGTCGTCGCGGCGTCGAGCGGAGACCAGGTCGCTCGCGGGAGCCCGGTCGCCCCGGTCGGGTCGAAGCACCAGGTCACCGCCCCGGGGAGGCCAGCCCGCCAGGCCAGGGTGGCGGCCGCGAGATCCGCCTTGACGCTCGTCGCGAGGACCGGCCCCTCCCACTCGAGGATGGCGGGAATCGCGAGACCGGTGGTCTTCCGGCTCTGCGTCGGCCCGATCACGATCACCGACTGGCGGGCCTCCGCCGCCAGGAGGCCGCCCGGCCCGAAGCCGAGTGTCAGCCGACCCCCGCGGGCCGCGCCCACCCGGAGCGGTCCGAGATCGCCCGCGCGCGCCCACGAGCTCGAAGCGCCGGCCGCGCGCGGACGGGTGCCGCCGGGACGACTCAGGCCCGAGTGCACCCGTGGAGTGCGGCCGGACGAAGGGGTTCGCTCCCGGCCACCGCGGCGGGCACGGAGGGCCTGCACGACCAACACGGCGAATGCGAGCACCACCGCAACGGCCGCGGCGCCGACGACGGCATCGACCACGCTGCGCTCTCCACCGGCACCGACCCCAGCCGCCCGCGCCGCCCCAGCGACACCGGCGAACAGCCGTGCCGCAACCGCCCCTGCGACCACGCCGAGGAGCACGAGCTCCTCCAGCCGGGAGCGCCTAGGCACCGGCCGCAACCGGATCTCCCGCGGCATTGCCTCGCATCGCCCGGTCCGTGTCAACGATCGCCTGCTCGGCTCGAGTGAGCTCGTGGCGCACGAGGAAGCCCCGGGAACCGATCCGCCACAGCGCAACTCCGCGGCCGAGGCGGGGAAGGAGCTCGACCTCTGCGGGCGTGAGCCCGAGCAGGCGCTGCGCTGCGTCCGCCTCCCCAGGCGGTTGGGCGTAGACGATCCGGGTCTCGGAGTCGGCGAGGAGCCCGGCGGCGAGCTGGACGGCCTCGCTGCCAGCCGGACCAGCGGCCTCGAGGTCGCTCACGCGGTGGGTGATCGCCAGGTTCGCCACCCCCCACGCACGCGCCAGCTTCCAGGCCGACCGCAGCCAGCGCGCGACCCCGACGTTGCCGAAGAGGGCCCACGCCTCGTCGACCACCAGCAGCTGGCCGTTTGCCGTCGGGTGCGCGAGCTGGGTCGCCATCCAACCGAGCGCGGCGGCCATCAGCACGGACAGTGCCCCAGAGCCCGCCAGCGCCGACAGGTCCACCACGACGAGGGCGGCGGAGAGGTCGAGACCCCGCGAGGTCTCGCCATCGAAGAGGCCGGCGAGGTCCCCCGCGACCATCCGGCGGAGCTCGAGAGCGACGGAGCGCCCCTCGGAGGCGAGCTGGGCCGGGGTCGTCGCGAGCTCCGCCGCGCTCGCGGGGCTCGGGTCGAGGAGCGCCTGGACGACACGCGGCAGGGTCGTCACGCCGGCCACAGACACCGCGGCCACCGCCGCCGCGATCGCGGCACGCTCGGTCGGGAGCAGCACCCGGTCGAGCGAGGCCTCGGCAAGCGCGGCAACGAGCGTCGCTCTTTCCTGGCGCTCGGCCGGGGCCGCCCCCGCGGGTACACCCGGTGGGTCGAGCGGGTTGAGCCGGAGCGGGCCGTTGCGGCGCAGCCTGAACGGCGTCACGCCCCACGCGGCGGCGAGTGCCGCGTACTCGCCCTTCGGGTCGAGGATCCACGCCCGGCGGCCGAGTGTCGCCTGGCGCCAGACGAACGTCTTCGCAAAGCTCGACTTCCCGCGCCCGACGTTCCCGACCAGGAAGGCGTTGGGGTTGGACAGGATCCCGCTCGCATAGAGCTCGAAGGGGTCGTAGAAGAACGGGCCACCGAGGAGGTCGCGCCCGACGTAGACCGACCGACCGCCGAGCCCGGTGTCCGCGACGAAGGGATGCGCGGCGGCGAGGCTCGCCGTCGTGAGGCGGTGCGCCGGCGGGAGCGCCATCACCGCCTCCGCCGTCGCCAGGGCGCATCGCTCCCACTCCCGGCCATCGGTCCCGCCATCAGAGGCCCCGCGCGAGCGGGAGCGTCCAGGTGAACGCCTCGTCTGCTTGGCCCCAGAGCCGCCGGAGCTGCAACTGCGCGAGCGCGGCCGCCTGCTCGACCGCCCGGCACGCCTCCTCGAGCGCTTGTGGTCCGTCCGCGCTCACCCCGACGAACGCGACGCAGCGATAGGGAGCGTGCCCGTCTGCCAGCTCCGACTCCCTCCGAGCGAGCAGCTCTGCCTGGCGCCGGTGCCGGGCGGTCATGGCGAAGCCGCCCCGCCGGCGCAGCTCGTCGTCCGCCGCCGCCGAGGTCCGGGCGGCTTCGACCTCCCGACGAGCGCGTTCCGCGGGGACGGGCTCGAGAACCGTCACGACCGTGCGTCTGAGGCCACCGAGTGCGAGCAAGGGCGTCAGGAAGTCCATCTCGACCGGCTGGCGCGGCCACTCGGCCACCCAGTAAGTGGCGTGCCAGGTGCCTTCGAGGCGGAGGGAGCGCCACGACAGCTTCGCGGCGAGCGGCCACGGCCACACGAAGCCACCGCCGACGAGCGGCGCCACCCGGCACGCCCGCTCGGCGTCCGAGCTGGACCTGATCAGCGCGCCGAGCTCGTAGGGGTCCAGTGGGCCCCCAGCCCCGAAGCCCAGCGAAACGAGCTCGCGCTCCACCCGTCGGACCACGCGTGTCAGCTCGTTCTCGGCGCGTGCCACGGGGGTGCCGGGCCCACCGGACCGCACCGCCACCGCCAGGAAGAGCTCGTGCGCCCAGGCGTCCCCGGTATCCCTGAG
>JAJYGM010000235.1 GCA_021785095.1 Actinomycetes bacterium | reverse complement strand
CGACGGACTCGTCCTCGTGGACGCGACGTCAGGAGCGGGTGGCCTACGCGTCGACCTCGCCGAAGTCGACGCGTACTACTTCGCCCCGCAGAAGAGCTTCGGATCGGACGGAGGGCTGTGGATCGCAGCTCTCTCGCCAGCCGCCGTCGAACGCTCCGGCAGGATCAGGGCCGGCGGGCGGTGGGTGCCGGCGTTCTTGGACCTCGAGATCGCGATCGCGAGCTCGAGGCTGGAGCAGACCTACAACACGCCAGCCCTCGCGACCCTGCTCCTTCTCGCCGAGCAGGTGGAGTGGTTCAACGACAACGGCGGTCTCGAGTGGGCGGCGTCGCGCTCGGACCGCTCCTCGGAGATCCTCTACGGATGGGCCGAGCGCTCGCAGTTCGCGGCGCCGTTCGTCGCGAAGCCCGACGACCGCAGCCGTGTCGTCGGCACTATCGAGTTCGTCGACGGCGTCGATGCGGCGGCGATCGCGAAGGTGCTCCGGGCGAACGGGGTCGTCGACACCGAGCCGTACCGCCGGCTGGGCCGCAACCAGCTTCGCGTAGCGATGTTCCCCGGCATCGAGCCGGACGACGTCGAGGCGCTCACGACCTGCGTCGACTACATCGTGGAGCGGCTCGCCTAGGACCCACCACGCACACCCGACCCAACGCCGAGCCTGCGGGCCGCGCGTTGCGCAGACCGCACGAGCGGTCCGTCCGGTGCGACTCGCCGAGTCCCGAACGAGCGCTCGACGAGGTCCCGCATCTCGTCCCGTCCCCTGACGAGCCCCGCTGCACGCAGTTGCACGAGGAGGTTGCCGATCGCCGAGGCCTCGAGCGGGCCCGCTACGACCTCGCGCCCGGCAGCCGCGGCGATCAGCTCGAGGAGGAGGTCGTTCGCCGCGCCACCGCCGACCACGTGGACCGTCCCGACATCTCGATCCGCGAGACGAGCTGCCTCGTCCAGCGCGCTCGACACGGCGAGCGCCATCGAGTCGAGGATGCAGCGCACAAGCGCCACGTCGTCCGCGGGCACCAGCTCGCCTCGGTCACGGCACGCGTCGCGCACCCTAGCCGGGAGGTCCCCGGGCTCGACGAAGCGGGCGTCGGCGGTATCGACGACGGAGGCGAAGGCCTCTCGGCTCCGGGCAGCGACGAGGAGGTCGGTCAGCCGGCGGGGCCTACCCGCTCGCGCCCAGGAGCGCTCGCACTCCTGGAGCATCCAGTGGCCCATCACGTTCTTCAGGAAGCGGACGGTTCCGTCGATCCCTCCCTCGTTCGAGAAGTTCGCCGCACGGCTCGCCTCGCCGAGCACCGGGGTGTCGAGCTCCAGTCCGACGAGAGACCACGTGCCACTCACCACGTAGGCGAAGCTCGCCGAGCGCGCCGGCACCGCCAGCACGGCAGAGGCCGTGTCGTGCGACGCGACTGCGACCACCTCCGGCCGGCCGGGAAGACCGACGCTCGCAGCGATGTCCGGCAGCATCGTGCCCACGTGCTCGCCCGGCTCGACGACCGGCGCGAAGAGGTCGGCGCGAAGGCCGAGACCGGCGATCAGCTCGCCCGATAGATCCCCGGTGCGGATGTCGACGAGCTGGGTCGTCGACGCGTTCGTCCGCTCGAGGCGGCTCTCGCCCGTCAGCAGGTACGCGACGAGGTCGGGGATCATGAGGAGCCGCGCGGCGACCTGGTAACCGGACGTCTCGCGCTCGGCGAGGAGCTGGAACACCGTGTTGATCGACATGACCTGGATCCCTGTGGTCCCGTAGAGAACATCGGGGCCGAGAGATGCCACCGCCTGCTCCACCCTTCCCGCCGTGCGGCGGTCCCGGTAGTGGTAGGGAAGGCCGAGGAGCCGCCCGCCTCCGTCGAGAAGCCCGTAGTCGACGGCCCAGCCGTCAATGCCGATCGACGACGGGACGGCACCACGCTCGCGGGCGTACGCGGCCAGTCCGGCGAGCATCCCCGAATAGAGGCCGAGGATGTCCCAGTGGAGACCGTCCGGGAGGAGCACCGGAGCGTTCGACACCCGCGCGACCTCGTGCGCGACGAGCAGACCTGACTCGAGGCCCCCGGCGAGGAGGCGCGCGCTCGACGCGCCCAGGTCGATCGCCACGAGGCCGGCCCGAGGACGCGAGCTACGGGCCGCGCGCCCCGACGCTAACGGGCCGGCCGCGCCGGTCATCGCCCTGCCGACGTCACCGCAGGAATGCCGCTGCGACGCCGGCGTCTACGGGTACGAGCAGGCCGGTCGTGTGCGATAGCTCGCTCCCGGCGAGGACGAAGACAGCGCTAGCGACGTGCTCGGGCAGCACCTCCCGCTTCAGTAGCGTTCGACCCGCGTAGTACTCGCCCAGCTTCTCCTCGCTCACGCCGTAGACGGCGGCCCGCTGGGCACCCCACCCCCCGGCGAAGATCCCCGAGCCGCGCACGACGCCGTCCGGGTTCACACCGTTGACCCTGATGCCGTGCTCGCCGAGCTCCGCTGCCAGCAGGCGCACCTGGTGCGCCTGATCGGCCTTGGTCGCTCCGTATGCCACGTTGTTCGGCCCGGCGAAAATAGCGTTCTTACTGACAATGTAGACGATGTCACCGCCCAATCGTTGGGCGATCATCGCCCGTGCTGCCTCGCGAGCCACGAGGAACGAGCCGCGTGCCATCACAGAGTGCTGGACGTCCCAGTCGTCGACAGACGTCTCGACGAGGCTCTTCGAGATCGAAAGCCCGGCGTTGTTGACGACGAGGTCGATCCCGCCGAAGGCGAGCACTGCGGCCCGGAGCGCGTCCGTCACCGCCTGCTCCGAGGTCACGTCGACGGTCGAGGGAATGGCGACGTCACTGCCGCCGATCTCCGACGCGACGCTGCGAGCACGTGCCTCGTCGAGATCCGCCACCACGACACACGCGCCCTCCCGGGCGAGTCGGCGGGCAGTCGCTGCGCCGATGCCGGATCCTGCACCGGTGACAAAGGCGATACGGGTCGCAAGCGGCTTCGGAGCCGGCATGCGGCGGAGCTTCTGCTCCTCGAGCTCCCAGTACTCGATGCGGAACTTCTCGGACTCGTCGATCGGCACGTAACGCGAGATCGCCTCGGCGCCGTGCATCACGTTGATCGCGTTGAGGTAGAACTCCGAGGCGACGCGGGCAGTCTGCTTGTCCCGCCCGAAGCTGAACATTCCCACGCCGGGCACGAGGACGATCGCCGGGTC
>JAJYGM010000505.1 GCA_021785095.1 Actinomycetes bacterium | reverse complement strand
AAGGTGCCGATCCCGGGGGAGAAGCGCGCTCCGTCGACGGTGAACACCGCTTCCGACGCGACCTCGCTCGGCGTCGACACCTTGCGCCAGCCGACGAAGGCGAGGCGATGGCCGTCGAACACCACCGTCTCTCCCGGTCGGAAGGTCTTCTCGGTGCTGTGGGCGAAGGAGGTCGCTGCAGTCATGCCGACAGCTATGACGACGATGCCGATGTGGACGACCATCCCTCCGTTCGCCCGTCCGACGATCCCACGCCACAGACCGAAGCCGTGACGGTGGGCGGCGACGCCGGCGAGGACGAGCTGGCGCCCGGCCACCGCGGCGGCGAAGGCTCCGAGGCCGAACGCGGCGAGGGGGGTGAGACCCCGTACCCCGCCGGCGACGCAGGCGACGAGGACGGCCGTCGCGATCCATGCGGGGACGGCAAGACGCCGCCGGAGCACGCCCGGGGCCGCCTTGCGCCACGGCAGCACGGGTGCGACCGACATGAAGAACAGCAGCGCGATCCCGAGGGGCACCGTGAAGGCGTCGAAGAACGGGCGCCCGATCGTCAGCGACTGCTGGTCGATCGCTTGGACGAACAGGGGAAAGACGGTCCCGAGGAGCACGACGGCGGCGAAGGCGGCGAAGAGGAGGTTGTTGACGAGGAACGCGCCCTCACGCGAAACGGGCGAGTCGATCGTGCCGGAGGCGTGGAGCCGGTCGCCGCGCCAGCCGATGAGCCCGACTCCGAGCGCGACGACTGCAGCGAACAGCCCGATGAGCGCGGGACCGATGCCGGAGCTCGTGAAGGAGTGGACAGACTGCGTGACGCCCGAGCGCGTGAGGAAGGTCCCGAGGATCGTCAGGCTGAACGTCGCGACGAGCAGGGAGATGTTCCAGACGCGAAGCAGTCCGCGCCTCTCCTGGACCATCGCCGAGTGGATGTACGCCGTCGCGGTGAGCCAGGGCAGGAGCGCGGCGTTCTCGACGGGGTCCCATCCCCAGAACCCTCCCCAGCCGAGCTCCTGGTAGGACCACCACGCACCGAGGACGATGCCGAGGGTGAGCGCCGACCACGCGAGGACGGTGAAGCGGCGGGTCTCGAGCAACCAGCCCTCGCCGACCCTGCCCGTCACGAGCGACGCGATCGCGAAGGCGAAGGGAACGGTGAAGCCGACGAAGCCGAGGTAGAGAAAGACCGGGTGGAAGGCGATGAGCAGGTTGTCCTGGAGGAGGGGGTTGGGTCCCGTGCCGTCTGCGGGGATGGCTCCGACGGTGGCCGCGAACGGGTCCGACGGGCCGAGCATCAAGCAGAAGAAGAAGCACGAGACCGCCAGCCCGACGAGCAGCGCCCAGCCGACCAGAGGGTCCGAGGCACGCCGGCGGAAGTGGAACGCCGCGAACGCGATGTAGCCCGCGAGGATGAGCGACCAGAGCAGGATCGAGCCCTGCAAGCCTGACCACATCCCGGTCACCGAGAACAGCAACGGCGTCTGGCGGGAGTTGTCAGCGGCGACGAAGGCGAGGCTGAAGTCGTGCGTGAGAAGCGCGTGCTCGAGCGCGAAGGTAGCGAGGAGCATTCCGCCGAGGGCGACGTAGACGTAGACGCGCCCGCGCGCGACGAGGTCCGGCCGGTGCCGGAGGAGACCGACGGCGAGGGTCGCCATCCCGGCGAGCGAGGCGAACGTCGAGAGCAGCACCCCGGCGTGACCGAGAGTCGCGTTCACGCGGTTCGCCCGCGGGCTGCACGCCTGCAGGCCCCGAGCACAGGCGTGCTCAACGCACGACCTTGCCGGTCGGTCCCCTCACCCGGCCCGGGTGCGCTGCGATGTAGGCGTTCGAGTGCTTCACGAGGATCTGGTCGGACGCGAAGGTGTCGGACCCGCCGACGAAATGGCCGACGAGCACGACGGGCACGTTCGCCTGGAACAGCTGGGGCGGCGCGCCGGTGTTCTCGACGGGCACCGTCGCGCCGCCGCCACGAATCGAGAAGTCGAGAGTCCCGCCCACCCGGTGGCGGAGCGTGCCTGCCACGACGACCCCTTCGATCTGGAACGTGGAGCTGCCCAGCTGCGCCCTCTCGGCGACTGCCTGGCTCGTCGTCTTGAAGTAGACGATCGCGGAGGTGAGGACCTTGTAGACCAGGAAGCCGAGCGCTCCGGCAAGCACGAGAGCCACCGCCAGGAGACGGCGCCTCGTCCGGCGTGCGAGCGCCGCTCGCGCGGCCGCGCCGGCAGGTGAAAGAGCATGGGCGACCAGTCCGGGCTCCGCCTCCACGACCGGCCGGTGGACCGCGGGCACCCCGACAGGCGATACGTCCATGCTCACCCGAGGTGCCGGGGCGGTTGGTCGGCGACCGGAGAGACGGGCTTCTCGACGGTCGAGGGCTCGCCGCGCGGAGCCGGAGGCTCCGACGCGCTCGGCGCCACCACCTGGCGCACACCACCTCCGGCAAGGCGCCGCCGCGCGGAGCGCTCGCGTGCGACGAGGCTCACTGCGTAGCCGGCCAGGGTCCCGAGGCCGACCACGTAGCCTGCTTCGACGTAGCCGTTCACGCGTGCTCCTGGAGCGACTCGGCCCGGCGCTCCTCGATCGCGAGCGCGAGCCCTTCGTCCCCCTCCCGCTCGGCGAGCACGAAGAGCCGGTAGCGGCGTGCGACGAGCCACACGTAGACGAGCGTGAAAGTGACGAAGCTGAGCAGGAGCGTCCACGCCATGGAGCCGTGGACGTACGTCTTGCCGGTGATCGGGTCGGCGACCGTCGGCGCCTGGTGGAGACTGCGCCACCACAGGACCGAGAAGTAGCAGATCGGTACGTCGACGAAGGCGACCAGAGCGGCGATGGCCGAGCGGCGAGCGCAGACCTCAGGCTCGCCGGGGATCCTACGCACCGCCAGGTAGCCGAGGTACAGCACGAAAAGGAGCGCCGTCGTCGTGAGCAGCGGGTCCCAGGTCCACCAGACGCCCCACGTCGGGCGGCCCCAGATCGACCCTGTGACAAGCGTGAGCCCCGTGAAGACGACTCCCACCTCGCTCGACGCGCCCGCGAGCTTGTCGAAGCGGAGCGACCTCGTGCGCGGCCACAGATAGAGAAGGCTCGCCAGGAACGCGACGCCGTAGCAGACGTACATGACCCAGGCGATCGACGGGTGGATGTAGAGCAGCCTGACGAGGTTGCCCATGAAGCGGTCCGGGGGCGTGACCCACAGCCCGAGC
>JAJYGM010000460.1 GCA_021785095.1 Actinomycetes bacterium | reverse complement strand
TTCGCGCCCGGAAGGAGCGGGCGGGAAGGTAGGCAGATGGTCCCGCCAGCGCCTCCTGCCCGTGCGCTCAGCCCGGACTGGCGGCGGGTCGGGACACCGTCTCTACGGTCGCCCGGCGCGGCTGGCGGCTCGAGAGGGCGCTCCGGCTCCCACCGGCGAGTAACCGGAAGCGTCGGTCGAGGCGGTGGTGGAGATCCTCGAGCGAGAGCGACCGCAGCCGGACCGCAGCCAGCTCGCGCGCGAGCGGCAGGCCGTCGAGC
This sequence comes from Actinomycetes bacterium, assembly GCA_021785095.1. Next base: position 2,944 of record JAJYGM010000460.1, on the reverse strand, counting down.
CTCCGGCACACCGAGGCCACGAGCGCCGCGCTGTCCTCGTCGAGCGTCAGTCCGGTCCCCTGCGTGCGGGCGCGGTCGAGGAAGAGGGCAACCGCGTCCGAGCTCGTCGAGTCCCGTCCCTCGGCCGGCAGGCTGAGCGAGGGGACGCGGTAGATCGTCTCGCCGGAGATCCCGAGCGGCTCGCGACTCGTCGCGAGCCGCCGAACCCTCGGGCAGTGGCGCAAGATCGCGTCTGCCACCTCGGCGTACACCTCGACGAGGTGCTCGCATGTCGCGGCGGCCACGAGCACCCGTCCCCCGCGCGCGACCGCCTCGGCGGGGGATGCGAAGGCCGCGAAGAACCCGTCGCGCTGGGGATCGCCGATCTCCTGCCCGCCGTGCGCGCCGAGCGCTGCCCGGACGATCCCGTGGTGCGCGCCGAGCAGCGTGGCACAGCGATCCGGGCCGAGCTCGGCGAGGAGGCGCGTCGAGCCTTCGATGTCGGCGCACAGGAAGGTGAGCGTCTCCACTGCGAAAGCGCAGGACGCGACAGCAGAGGATGGAGCGCCGTTCGAGCGCCGACTGCGGAGTGCGGCGAAGCGCCCGGGCACGCGGAGTGGTGGACGGAGGCCAGACTGCGCTGTGCGCTAGCGTCGGAGAGTGCTCGCCGTCGCCGTCGCGGTCGGCGCCGCGCTCTGCTACGGGCTCGCCTCCGCGCTCCAGCAACACGCTGCGGCCCGCGCACCCACGGCCGAGTCACTTCGGATCGGCCTCCTCGCCCGCCTCGTCCGCCGACCGCTCTGGCTCGCAGGGGGTGCGGCGGACCTGGCTGGTTTCGCGCTGCAGTTCGCAGCGTTGTCGCGCGGCGCGCTCGTCGTCGTGCAGCCGATCCTCGTGCTCAGTCTCCTGTTCGCCCTTCCGATCGGCGCACGGCTCGGCGCGTCGCGGGATCGTGAGGAGCGAGCGCGCATCGCTGCGCCCGTCCCCGCCGCCCGCCCCGGCGCATCTGGCCCCCGAGCGGCCGCGGAGCTCGAGCGAGAGCCACCGGTGCCCGCCTCGCCCGCCTCCCCGACCTCCCGCTGGCGCAACTTGGTGGCCGGGGTCGCGCTCTGCGCCGGCGTCGCGGTCTTCCTCGCCGCCGCAGCACCCTCGAACGGCGCCGGAGAGCTCCCGCTCGCCGAATGGCTCGCGGTGCTCGGAGGTTGTGGCGCGCTCGTGCTCGTGCTGGCCCTGGGCGGACGCCGGGTGGGCGGGCGGCTCGGCCCCGTGCTGCTCTCGACCGCCGCCGGCATCCTCTACGCGCTCGCTGCGGCTCTCACCAAGGCCACCGGCACCCTGCTCGGCGAGGGGCTGCTCCGAGCGATCGAGAGCTGGGAGCTCGTCGCGCTCGTCGTCGTCGGTGCAAGCGCCCTCCTCGTCAGCCAGAGCGCTTTCCAGGCGGGGAGCCTCGAGCTCTCGCTCCCGAGCATGACCGTGGCAAACCCGATCGTGAGCATCCTCCTCGGCACCCTCGCCTTCGGGGAGCACCTCGCCACCGCGCCGCTCGCCGTGGTGGGCGAGGTGCTCGGCCTCGCCGCGCTCAGCGTCGGGGTTTTCGCGCTCGCCCGCTCCCCCGCCGCCCGAGTCGCGACGCACGGGGGTTGACCGACGCCCGATCGGCGGCTGACTACTCCGAGGGCGCCAGCGCCCCGACGAGCCGTCCCCGCCACTGGGCGAAGGCATCGAGCTGGTTGAAGCTGAACACGTGCAGCCCGGCGACCCGTGACGCCTCGTCGGTGAGCACCGTCCCGACGCGGGCGAGCAGTCGCCCGGGGTCGTACGCGCCGGGCGCCCCGATGCGGAGCAGCGACGCCGAGTGCGAGCGGAGGAACCGACCGGACTCACCGACACCGATCTTGGAGGCGACCGAGAGGAGCTTCGCCGTCGTCACCGGCCCGGCGACACCGACGTAGAGCGGCAGCTCGACGCCCCGTACCCGTAGCCGTTGCACCCAGCGCCTGAGCACGCCGGGATCCAAGCAGAGGTTGCTCACGATGTAGGTTGCGTGGCGACGCTTGTCCCACATCGACTGGATCGTGACGTCGTCGTGGATGTGGGGATGCGGCTCGGGGTAGCCGGTGATGCCGACCTCGGCGAACGGCCGACCCAGGGCGTCGAGCGCCTCCAGGAGCGGGAGCGCCCCCTCGAAGTGCCCGGCCGGTGCCGGCGCGTCCCCCGCTGGCACGAAGACGTCGGTGACACCCGAGCGGACGAGCCTTCCGACCAGCTCCTCCAGGTGTGACTGCGACGCGACCATCCGCGCGGAGAGGTGCGGCACGACGGCGTAGCCCTCGCCAGCGAGCTGCTCGGCGAGCGACACCGTCGCCTCGAGCCCCTTGGTTGGCGAGGCGGTCACGGTCACCGGCACGCCGACCGGGACGTGCGCACGGACTGCGGTCGCGACCCCCGCAGTCGGGATCACCTCGACCCGGGCGCGCTCCACGAGCCGAGCGACCTCGGCAGCGCTCAGGCGCATACCGCCACCGCCGTCTCGGGGCCGCCGTGGAGGGCTCCGCGCTCGCCCCCGGTGCCGGCCGCCGCAGGTGCTCCGCACGGGGCACCAGCGGCGTCGCGTTGCGCCGCGGCGACCAGGGTCTCGAGCGCCTCGCCGAGCGGGCCGGTCCCTTCCTCCGCGCTGCCGACGTCCAGCACTTCGAGGGGCAGGTCGAAGCGCCGCTGGATCTCGGCTGCGGCGCGTTCGAGCTCCGGTGTGCGCTCCTCCGCGAGCCAGACCAGTCGGCGGTAGTGGCGGAAGTAGTCCGCGAACAGCTCGGGGTGCCGGTCGATCCCGAGCTCACGCACCACGCTCGTCGCAAAGCTGCGCACGAGGTAGTCGGTGAGTAGGTAAGTCCCGGGCTCCTCGGCGTAGAGCGCAGCGAGACGCTCACAGCCCGCGAGGAGCTCGTAGCAGGAAGCCCCCGGCAGT
>JAJYGM010000104.1 GCA_021785095.1 Actinomycetes bacterium | reverse complement strand
TCTCTCTCCCTCCTCATCGACAGGCGCACGGGTCGCGCGGCGAAATACGGAAAAGTTGATCAGATTAGTCAGGGTTTGCTAACCTGACACCGCCGACGGCCTCGGCAACGAGGACCGGCGAGACGTGCGCCGGTCGACGAGCCGGCGCCTCCGAAGAAAGGACCGCTGATCGTGACCGTCGAGGGAGCGGCACCGGCCAGGGATCGGGCCGTCGAGCCCACCTGGGACCTGATCGTCAAGCGCAACGCCATCGAGCGCCACAAGCGCGAGAAGTTCCCGCTCGACATCATCAACGAGCTGCCGCACATGATCGCCCAGGGCTACCAGGCAATCCCCGAAGAAGACATCGTCTTCTTGAGCTGGTGGGGCCTGATGCATGACAAGCCCAAGATCGGCACGTTCATGATCCGGGTGAAGGTCCCGGGGGGGCGGATCCTCCCCCGCCAGTTGGTCGCCCTAGGTGAAGTGGCGCGCCGGCGCGGCCGCAACTACGGCGAACTCACCACTCGCCAGGGAATCCAGCTGCACTGGGTGCACCTGAACGAGCTGCCCGAGGTCCTCGGCACCATCGAGGAGGCGGGCCTCACCACGGCCGGTGCGGAGGGGGACACCGTCCGGAACGTGACCAGTTGCCCGGTGGCCGGGGTGGACGGCGACGAGCTGTTCGACGTGACCGGGCTGGTCCAGTCGGTGGCGAGCTTCTTCTCCGGCAACCGCGAGTACTCGGATCTGCCCCGCAAGCACAAGTACACCATCAGCGCCTGCCCGTCCCAGTGCAACGCCCCCGAGATCCATGACGTGGCGCTGGTGGGCACACTCAAGGACGGCCGGCCGGGTTACGCCGTGCGGGTCGGCGGTGGCCTGTCGGCCACCCCGCGGCTCTCCCGCGACCTCGGGGTGTTCGTCCCCGCCGAGCACGACGACTCGGTCCTCGAGGTTCTCCGGGCGATCACCGACGTGTGGCAGACCAACCTCCGATATCGGGTGAGCCGGGTCAAGGCAAGGATCAAGTTCATGGTCGACGACTACGGCCCCGAGGGCGTGCGGGCCATGGTTGAGGACCACTTGGGTCGCCGGCTCGAGGACGGCCATGCTCCCCTGGCGCAGCCGCGCGCCGACCACCTCGGCCCGCATCGCCAAAAGCAGGACGGGCTCTCGTACCTCGGCGTACCAGTGCCGATGGGATGGGTCACCGGCGACCAACTGGTCGCCCTCGGCGAGCTGCTGGGAGGCATCGGCGCCGACGCCCGCTTCACCCGCTCGCAGAACGTCATCGTCACCGGCATCCCCACCGGCCGGCTGTCCTGGCTCACCGGAGAGCTGGAGCGCATCGGCCTCGATCCCCACAAGAGCAAGCTCTACGCCCGGTCGGTGGCATGCACCGACCACCGGTTCTGCAACTACTCGGTGGCCGAGACCAAGGGCAAGCTCGCCGAGCTCCTGCCCGAGCTCGAGCGCCGATTCGGCGCCGACGCCGTCGAGGCACTGTCGATCCACATGGACGGTTGCCCCCACGCCTGCGCCCACCACTGGGTGGGCGACATCGGCCTGCAAGGCACCACCGCCACCAACCCGGTGACCCGCGTCCGCACCGAGGCGTACAACCTTCGGGTCCGGGGCCGCCTGGGTGCCGCCGCGGCCATCGGGGTGCCGCTGCTGCGGCGCATCCCCGCTGACCAGATCACCGACGTCGTCTGCCGGCTAATTGCGGCCTGGCTCGGCGCCCGGGCCGCTGCCGGACTGGCTCTGGCCTTCGCTGACTTCCTCGCCCTCCACGACGACGACCAGCTGCGCGCCATCTGCACCGGCGAGTCACCCGGCGCCTCGGCAGGAGAGCACGAGACCCCCGCCACCAAGCCAGTGGTGCGCATCCCCGGGATGCTCCTCGACACCACCGACGGCGCGGACCTGATCGAGGTCGACGCTCGGACGGTCGGCGGCATCCTCCAGGAGCTCGGCACCCGCTACCCGCGGCTCGCCAAGAAGATCTTCAACCCCGACGGAGAGGTGGTGCCGTCCGTCAACCTGTTCGTGGGCGAGGACGACATCCGGTCCCTCGGCGGTCCGGACGCGCCGGTCGCTCCCGGCCAGGAGCTGACCATCCTGCCCGCGCTCGCCGGCGGCGCCGACTGAGAACGACGGAGCAGGCCGCGCCCGGACGGCCGGCGACCGATGACGACCCGAGACCGCCCGGGGGCCCAACTCACACGAGAGGACAGCAATGGCGCAACGAGTGCTCTTCGACGACCTGGAGATCGGCGAGATCGCCATCGAGCTCGACGACCGCGAGCCTGCCGAGGTGATCGCCTGGGCCCTCGACACCTTCGACGACGACCACCTGGCGGTCGTCACCGCCCTGCAGGCGGAGGGGATGGCCATCGTGGACATGGCCGCGCGCTTGCGACCCGACGTGCGGGTGCTGACCGTCGACACCCTGCGCCTCCCCGAGGCAACGGTGCGGTTCGTCGATGAGGTCCGCCGGCGCTACCCCCGACTGCGTCTCGAGGTGCTCCGGCCCGATCCTTCCGCTGTGGCCCGCATGCAACAGCGCCACGGACCAGACCTGTTCCGCCAGGACGTGGCGCTGCGCCTGCAGTGCTGCCAGGTCCGCAAGGTCCAACCGCTCGTGGGCGCCCTCGGGGAACTGGACTGCTGGGTTACCGGCCTGCGCCGTGACCAGTGGGCGTCTCGGGCTGCCATCCGCAAGGTCGAGCTGGACCACGACCACGACGGCATCGTCAAGCTCAATCCGCTCGCCGACTGGACCAAACAAGAGGTATGGGAGCACCTGCAGGCCTATGACGTGCCGGTCCACCCCCTCTATGCCCAGGGCTACACGAGCATCGGGTGCGAGCCTTGCACGCGCGCCATCGCGCCGGGCGAAGACGATCGAGCCGGGCGGTGGTGGTGGGAGACCAACGCCCCCAAGGAGTGCGGGATCCACTGCCCGATCGAGACCGGCGGTTTCGAGCACGAGGCGCACGCCCTTCTCGGCGAAGATCGCTGACACCGGTGCCAACGACTGCGCGTGACGAGGCACCGCTGGCCCTGACCGAAGAGGAGGCACAGTTGGTGAGCGCCGAGGCGGCATCCGCCGCCGAAGCGTTGGAAGAACCGCTGCGCTCCCGGGCGGCCCGCCTGGCCCGAGCCTCCCAGTGCGGCGAGATACCGGCCGACCTGCTCGACATCCTCGCCCAGGTGACTTCGGCC